>JAJXVT010000061.1 GCA_021781995.1 bacterium
GATTTTTGAATAAATTGCAGTAAAATCTCAATCGCACCAGGGCAATTTGAATGGCAAAACTCAACCCTAACCAACAACAGGCAGTTTGCACGGTCAAGGGTCGCGTGCTAGTTTTAGCAGGGGCAGGCTCAGGGAAAACCCGAGTTATTGTAGAAAGAATTTCACATCTCATTAAAGAATGCGGAGTCTGCGCTACAGAAATCTTAGGACTCACTTTCACCAATAAAGCCGCAGCCGAGATGCGCCACCGAGTCGAAGCACTCATCGGCAAACAACAGTCCAAAGGTATCACTCTTTCAACTTTCCACAGCTTCTGTATGCAAGTTTTACGCAAAGAGATCGACCGACTTGGATATACAAAAGAATTTAGTTTGTACGATGAAAGGGACATCCATCGAATTGTTACCCATATCGCACGCGATATATTAGGACATGAAGGAGAATTGCCGTCGCTTGCACCGACCCTGGCTGCTATGAATCAAGCATCCAACCGAGCGATTAGTGCAGAGCAAGCGCCTAAACAACTATGGCACGATCAATTTTCCCAAGATCTTTACGTGCGCCTGCAATCGACATTGCGCGCTTATAATGCAGTTAGCTTCGATCATTTAATCACCTTGACTATTCAGCTCTTCGAGGGCCATCCCGATGTGTTACAGCGTTATCAAGAGCGTTTTCAATACATTATGATCGACGAATACCAAGACACAAATCCTGCTCAATTCCGCCTAGCAGAACTGCTTTGCTCTAAATACAACAATTTATGTGTTGTAGGAGACGACGATCAATCCATTTATGGATGGCGCGGAGCTGAAGTCAAAAACATCCTCAACTTTCAAGCTGATACGACGATTAAGCTCGAGCAAAATTACCGTTCGACTTCCGTCATTCTACACGCTGCCAATCACGTCATTGGCCATAATCAAAACAGGCATGACAAAAGATTATGGACCTCCGACGCCGAGGCAGAATTAATCGAAGTCTTTCATGCGCCGACCGAAGCCGATGAAGCAGCAGCAGTCGTACAAAGGCTAGATCATTTCCGCCAAACCAAAGGACTCAAATGGAAGAATATGGCGATTTTATATCGCTCCAATGCCCTCTCCAGGGCTTTTGAAATGGCTCTCATGCAAGCGCCGTGGCAGTATGAAGGAAAATGGGTGAGAGGCATTCCTTATGAAGTTTTTGGCGGTCTTGAATTTACTGAACGAAGTGAAATCAAAGATTTATTAGCCTATTTAAGAGTGATCGCCAACCCTCTTGATCAAGAAGCAATGCTGCGCATTTTAAACGTCCCCCGAAGAGGAATTTCCGATCGATTGCTCGATGAACTAACGCAAATCAATAGAAGCCTTGACATTTCTCTTTGGCAGCTGTTAACCGATATCTCGGAAGGACGCCGCCCATTAGAGGGTCATCCCAAAGGATTGATCGGCATTCGTACCTTTACCTGCCTCATAGACAAAGCTGCCCGCCGATTTGCCGAGGGGCCTTTGCATGAAGGACTGTCATGGCTATTGAATGAGATCAACTATAAAAAGACCATTGAAGAAGAAGTCAAAAGCGATAAAATGCGCGATTTCAAGTGGGAAAACGTGCAAGAATGCGTCAATGCGCTGGCTCAATACGAAATGCAAATGAATACCGATGGACAAAACGACGACATTTCTCTGCAGCATTTCGTCGCCAATACAGCATTGGCTAAACAATCCTTTCTGCCTCATTTGCAAAACAGCAAAGAAGACAAAATCCAGCTCATGACGCTGCATAGCGCCAAAGGGCTGGAATTCCCGGCTGTTTTCATCGTGGGGCTAGAAGATCATATTCTCCCTCACGAAAAAGGGGCTATGGAAACGGGCATTGAGGAAGAGCGCCGATTATTTTACGTCGGCATTACAAGAGCCAGAAAATACCTGACACTCAGCATGGCGCGCTCTCGTTTACGCATGGGCAAAGCGCACCCCACCAATCCTTCGCGATTCCTCTTTGAAATCCCCAAAGAGCTTCTTAAAATGGGCAACTACAAATTCATTCCATGATTTTACCAACTTTAATTCTCAGACACCGCCGCGAAAATCTGCGCAAGTGTTCCCTTAGCGGTCTAGAACATCGAGACGATTTAAGATTTTTCACTTACCCCATGCAGGCTCTGCCTTCTCTAGAAAACTATCTCGTATTGAAAGTGGGAGCCCCTGAACTTTCCAGCGCCGATGCCGACAAAGGATTACTTCTCATAGACGGGACGTGGCGATTAGCACAAATCATGGAAAAACATATTCCAGGAGCACCGGAAGCTAGAAGCTTACCCGCCGGATTTCGCACTGCTTATCCACGTCGGCAAACAGAATGTCCCGACCCGGCAGCGGGCCTCGCTTCGGTCGAAGCGCTATATCTCGCCCATCATTTTCTTGGCAAATCCACAGCTGGGCTACTCGATCATTACCGTTGGAAAGATCAGTTTCTGGCGCTAAATGCACTCGACACCGTATAATCCGACCAAATCATGGTCAATACGGTTTTTAACTTTCTTGAGCAGCTCAACGATTTTATTTGGGCGCACGCAGCTTTTGTATTCATCGTCGGTCTAGGCGGCTACTTTGCAATCACCTCCCGACTGTTTCAAGTTCGGCAATTTTTTCCAATCATCGGATCATTTGCACAAGCATTTCGCAAAAAAACCGGCGGGGCTGGAATTCATCCTCTCAAGACCTTTTTTGCAGCGATCGGAGGCTGCATTGGAATTGGCAATATCGTAGGGATTGCAACCGCCGTGCAGCTAGGGGGCCCCGGCGCTTTGTTTTGGACTTGGGTGGGAGGATTGATGGGTATGCTCATCCAATACGCCGAAGTATATCTCGGACTTAAATATCGCGTCAAAAACGATCAAGACAGCTATGACGGCGGGCCGATGTATTTTTTGCCTATCGCTTATCGCGGAAAATGGATTGCCCCAGTCATTTGCGTTTTATTGTGTATTTACGGTGTTGAAATTTTTATGTTCAACGTGATGACGGACAGTATCTCAACCAATTGGGGCCTCAATGAATATTGGGTAGCGGCTCTTTTACTGCTTGCGACGATCACTGTTGCTCTCGGCGGCATCAATCGCGTCGGAGAAGTTTGCAGTGCGATCATCCCGCTCTTTATTCTTTGTTATCTTGGCATGGGATTTTGGGTATTAGCGCAAAATTACTCTTTGCTGCCCGATATTTTCCGCATGATTTTCGAAGGGGCTTGGACAAAGCAGGCAGCAGTCGGAGGATTTGCCGGAAGCTCGCTAATGCTAACCATTTCCATGGGCTTATCGCGAGGCGCTTATTCAGGAGACATCGGCGTCGGCTATACTTCCATTATCTACGCTGAAAGCCGAACCCAACAATTTGGGCGGCAAGCTTCGATGACCATCATCGGCGTGTTCATCGATACGTTTGTCATTTGCACAATGAGCATTTTATTGATTTTAACC
>JAJXVT010000004.1 GCA_021781995.1 bacterium
GCGCGCCAGCAGCGCTATTTTGGCTTGCCGTCTGCATCAAAGAGCCTAGCGATGAAGTAACCGTAGTACTCATTCCTGCGGGCCAATGATAAGTCACATTAATCTGAGAAATAGCATTAAATACATTATTATTCCAAGTATTTGAGATTGAACTAAATTGAGGCAGCGAATTGACTACAGCAGTTGCAGTGTAAAGCGTATCTACAAATTGCATTGCTTGAGATGTAGTTAAATTGGTGCTCCACTGCTGCGCCTGCTGCAGAAGCGGCGTACCATAAGTATTGGTCATCACGTTCAATAAGTTCGTCGTATTGGCAAGACCGCCGATTTGTATCTGAGCTGAGTTATCAAATGCCACCATCATAAACAAAGACAAAACCACTTCGGGATTGTGATAAGTACCGATCAAATGACTCACAGAAGAAGTCATATACGACTGTCGCACTGTATTGACATCCATAGAAGAGAAAAAAGTGTCCATGCCCCCCGTAATCGAAGAAGGACTTGCTAAATTGGAAATGTAATCATTGATGAACGGTTGATACGCTGTATTAGACCAGGCGTATACGGAAGTAGACTGATCTGGATTGATAAAGGTCACAGATCCTGTACCGTTATTGGCAAAACCAAAAGTAGTAGCTAAAGCATTTGTCTGGCTCGATACCGTAGCAATTGCATTCAAAATGATTCCGACTAAACCGGTATGAGCACTTGCATTAAAGTACTTTTGCATTTGTTGCAACCAGGCACTAGCGGCCGCCGATCCCGTCAATGTAGTCGTTGCTCCTACAGGTGTGTAACCATTGAACATTGCATAAACAGTTCCTTGCTGCAATATCGTCGTCATTTCGGCAGCACCGCTTGTACTGGTAAGGCCAGAGCCGCTCAATAAGCTTTGAACCTGTGAATTATTCAGAACTTCATGTTGATTGAGGATCTGCAGATACCCTAAAAAATTTAACTTTGCAGACAAAGAATTAGGATTTTGAGCTAAGTAAGTGAGAAATGAGTTCAATTGATCGTAATAAGGCATCCCGCTTGCATAGCCGCCCGCCAAGCCAGGCCATATCGCGGCGGGTCCATCGCCGGGCAATCCATTTGGCAATACGAACGCGCCTCCTCCAGGAATTTGAGCGTTAGCTATAATTTGCGACAGTAACGGATTTGCAACCGAGTTTACTACCGTCTGCATTTGCGCATCGGCAGCCGTGGCCTGAGACATAATGCTCGATATCATTCCCAATCCACTAACTGCAGGAAGAACATCCCCACCGTAAACATAGGGATCGCTTATAGAAGGCATATACACCTGTCCGGAAATCACCTGTTCTAAAGTTAGAGACGAAGCTCCGGTATTCAATGAGCGCGCGCTGATAAGCGGCATAGATGTGTTCACAACCGCATTGAATACATTGGGATTCCATGAATTTGCAAAAGGAGTTAGCTGCGGCAAAAATTGAAAATACGCAGTTGCGGTATACAATTGTTGTACAAATTGAGCCGCGACACTAGCTGTTGTACTCAGTGGCGAACTTAAAGTACCAATTAACCCTGATAAACCACTGGTTAACGACTGCACCTCTTGCAGCATACTCAATGTAGCGCCCGAAGCCGTTCCGCCGCCGATCGGAAGAGCGCTAAAAAAGGTGTCATTTTGAGCAGAAGCAGTCGTCGAGGAAGAAGTTGGATTAGCAATAAATGTATTATTCACAAACGAATTAATTAAAACCTGATTGATCGATTGTTCTGAAGAAACATTAAACAATAAAGGCGAAGCAGCGGTTGGATGCCAATAATAACTCGCCGTATTGCCGTCGGGCATTTGAATGTTGACAGAACCCGTTCCGCCGCCTGAAAATCCATACGCTGTAACCAAATTGGGCAATTGCGTATTTAAAACATTTGCCACGACACTATTGATTTGCTGCGCAACGCTGGCGCCAGCTCCCGCTGTAGAGGGAAATAAGGTTTGCATTTCAGAGAGCCAAGCCGATGCCGCAGAAGATCCAGACGGATAAGCCGTTCCCGACGGAGATGTATAACCGTTGAACATCGCAAAGACTGCACCTTGCTGGATGATCGCATTCATTTCTGTCTGAAAATTCGAGGTAAATGTCACAGCGCCCGTCGAACTATTGACCGAAGAAACGATCCCAACGTTTTGTAAAAGCGTTTGAATATTCGGATCACTTAAAGCGCCATTTTGATCCAAAGTATTCAAATAACCAAGAAAGCTAATTTTTTCAGCTAAGGAGCTCGGATTTGCCTGCAAGTATTGCAGCATTTGGTTGAGCGAATTATAAGCAGTAGATGTTGTCGTGCCGGCAGTCCAAATATCGGCAAGCCCTACCTCTGTGGCCGAAGTACCTCCGGTCGCGGTATTCAAAACGGCGTCATTGTTTTGCGCGATCATGTACGCTAAATACGCCAATGCCGAATCGGTAGAAGAACTACTACCGCTAAAAGACAAGCTACTAGGGTTGGTTTGCACGGTTGGGTTTGAATTTCCAGGCTGAACAGATCCGCTCACAGCATTCCTTGATGTTTACCTGATCGAGCCAATTGCACCCCCGCCCACGGCAGGGCAAAGCGATTCTACAACCGGGTTCTATCGGTATAATTCTTCACCCTAACCCAGGCGAAAATACATAGCAAGAAATGTATACAAAAAAAGCAGCCCATGCTGAAAAAACATGGGCTGATAATCGGTTGTTAAACAGAGGCCGGAACAGCTTCTTCGAGACGAACTTTCGGCCCGCGGTTTCGACGTAACGGAAAACTCACCGCCACAGGAGTTTGCACCTCTTGGTTCAACAACGCCAGCATTTGATCTAAAAGCCCGCTTTTATCCCATAAGACAAACCATCGGTGAGCTGCTGATTTGGAGGCAAAAGCCGCGTCTTTAGGCAAACCGGACCATTTTGCTCCTGTCGTGAGAATAAATAGCACAGAATTAACGACAGATCGCCACGGAGTGTGAGGTTTTCCTCGACCTCTTTTTTCCGGCTCCGGAAACAAGTGCTCTAGAGCCAGCCACTGGGCATCATTGAGCGGTTCATAATTAAACATAAAATCACCTTTAATTATATTTTATTACCAAACTTATACCCTTAATTATATCTCATAATTCATATAAGGTAAATAAAAATTTATATTGACAATATTATAATAAACACCTAATATAGAACAGCTTATAACTTAAAGGGACAAAAGCAAGGGATAGGAACCGACCAAGCTACTCCCTAAGGATTGAGAAAATTGCGCAAATGATTGCGTAAAGGGCGCTTTTTCTGTATAGTCTGCCGCAGGTTTCTTTAAGCTGAACTGATGATTTTTTTACATTCGATTACACCTTTCATCGAAGTGTTGATCATTGCGATCATCCTCAACTACTTGCTGTCGTTTTTTTGGAATACCAAATCAATGGATCTCGTATTGGGATTTTTTGCTTTTTTACTGATTTTAGGTATATCGAGCTGGCTGGATCTCCCTGTGCTGCACAAAATTTTGGTGTTGATTGGCAATGTTGCAGCCATTGCAGTGATCGTGCTTTTTCAGCCGGAGCTCCGCATCGCTTTATCCAAATTGAGCTTAAAAGGAAGGCGTTATCGAGAGATCACAGAATTTGATAAATTTCTCGATCAATTGGCAGCATCTGTTTACAAAATGAGCGAAAAGCGGATCGGGGCTTTGATCGCAATTGAAAACGAGGATTCTCTGGAAGAATATGCGCAAAAAGCAGTTCTGGTCAATGGGGAATTTTCTCCCGAGCTTTTAGAGACGATTTTTTCGGTCAACACGCCGCTACATGACGGAGCGGTCATCTTTCGAGACAAAAACATTCTAGCCGCCGCAGTCATTTTGCCTTTATCAGATGACGCAACGCAAATCGCTCGTTCCATGGGCACGCGCCATCGAGCAGGATTGGGTTTAAGCCATATGACAGATGCTCTTGTTGTGGTAGTTTCAGAAGAAACCGGCAAAGTTTCGGTCGCGCGCGAGGGCATTATGACCCGCGGCATTAAAATTGATCGGTTTAAGGGGATTTTGCGCAGCATCTTCAACCCCCCGACTAGAACAAAACCCGGCACAAAATTCAATTTCTGGGAGTGGCTTAGAACATGAGAACTTTGCTCACACGCCTTTTTATCGAGCATTGGCAACGCAAGCTCGTTTCGCTGATTTTAGCTATGATCATTTGGCTTGTCGTCAACCACTCTATGACGGTCACTAAGACAGTGCATGGAATTGCTGTGCGCGTTGTGAATCTGCCTGAAGCTAAGACGATCGAAGGCATGCAGGCAAATGGCGTGCTAAATCAAAAGCTCTCCATTACGTTGACCGGAATCAAATCTACGTTAGAAGATCTCACCGGTAAAGATTTAGAAATCTTGTTGGATGCAGAACAAAGAACAGATGAATGGATCGCTTCCATTAGCCATAAAAATCTCATCAGCCTCAATCCGGAAATCGATCTCGATAAGGCCCTTTCCAAAGTCTCTCCAGTGCAGATGATCGTAAAACCGAGCAACCTCATCTCAGAAAGAATTCCCATACTTGTTATGCCGCCTATTGGTGAAGCTCCCAAAGGCTATCAATTCCTCGATGTTTGGCCCTATCAACTTTTCATCACCATCAACGGCCCCGAAGAAACAGTCAAAGAAATTAAAGCACGCGGACCCAAGCTGACTTTCAACTTAAACGAGATTTCCAAAGATGAGCTCGACACGCTCGCTGCCAATCACTCCGACGGCCACACTGACGAAGTGAGCTATTTTGTGCCCAATTGTTGGAAAAAGGTTTTATTGCCGCAACTATCCGATACACCAATCGCTATCGATGATGTACAGGCCAATACCTTGCGCATTGATTTTTCTAGACAAGATTTGCTTCCCATCGGCTTTCCGATCCCCATTACTCTTTTTTTCCCGCCAAAATTCAGCAACACTCTAAATCCCGACACTTATTCTTTGGCGACCAACTCTTTTATCCAGAAAAAAAATGGCATCAGGCAAATTGTCTCTCCTCTTTATGCTCAAGGAGTTAGCCGTCTTTTCCTAGACACCGTTAAAGATATGATTCAAATCATCATCATTGCATCGCCTAAAGCCGAAAGGGAAACGCTTCTCTGGAATACACAATTTATGTATCCTCATGAACTAGAAGATCGGTATGTAGCGAAAGTTATGGCAGAATCTGGCGATGATCTAGGAGATTTACAACCCCATTTGCGTGAAGATTATCTTCGCAACAGGTTTCGCAGCTACATGAACCGATTTCGCCTGTATACACCCAACCGCGAAAAACTTTCTTTGAAAATTGAGTTACAGGCCAATACAATCTCCGCGACCCCAGTGAATTTGTGAAAGTCACGCTGTTAAAACCTAAAGCGAAAAATCAGGGCGGATTAGAAAAAGCGACCATGCGCATCGCCTCTTATTTTGTGCAGCGCGGAGCCGAAGTCACGTTGCTTACAACAGGCAGTTCCAAAGCCCCCTCACTCCCCGCTCCTATCAATACAATAAGACTACCCGTCTACTCCTGGCCCCCATTTATCCGTCTAGAACAGTTCGACCGAAAAACAGCATTATGGCAAAAATCCAATCCTTCGGATGTGGTACTCGGTCTAGATCGAACACGCACACAAACTCATATCCGAGCTGGCAATGGCGTTCACGCAGCTTTTTTAGAAACGAGACTTCGATCTGCAAATGTTTTCAAACGAATTTCTTTAACAATAAATCCGCTGCATCGCAAAATTTTACAAATCGAAAAACAAGCTTACGAATCTCCGGAGCTAAAAAAAATTTTCACAAATTCTCGCATGGTACGCGATGAAATTTTCTCTTATTACGCTGTGGATCCTACCAAAATCGAGGTGATCCATAACGGTGTAGAGTGGTATGAAATGGAAGTTGATTTTTCTTGTTGGGCTGCAAAAAAATCATCGATTTGCCAATCGTTAGGTCTTCATCCTGACCGCTTTCAATTTCTCTTTGTGGGCAATGGTTACGAGAGAAAAGGTCTTATGCCTTTACTACACGCTCTAGCGCCGCTTCGAGACCGCCCATTTGATCTTTCCATTGTTGGAAAAGAGCGCGCCATGCATTTTTACCGCCGGCAGGCAGCCAACTTAGGTCTTGGAGACAACGTTCATTTCTTCGGCCAACAAAATCAAATCCGCCCTTTTTATCAAGCGGCCGATGCCATTGTAATCCCCTCCTTTTACGATCCTTTTGCCAATGTCACTGTCGAAGCGTTAGCAATGGGGCTATATGTGCTCACCTCAAAACACAATGGAGGAGCTGAAATTCTCACAGTCCCGACCAATGGACAAGTGCTGCCAGATATCAATGACCCCATCTCGTTTGCCCTCTACCTCGATGAAACCATGAAGCGGCGAAAAACCGAGCAAAGCGCACTATTGGCGCGCCAAAGCGTTCAGCATTTGGACTTTTCCCACCAACTCAACATTTTGGTCGATAGCTGCTATGCGCCATAAAAACTTCATTGCATACGCGTTGATTCGCGCAATCACCTGGCCATTTGGGTTTTTCCCTTATTCTTGGCTGCGCGCTATTGGCAATGCCTTTGGACTTGTTGCCTATCGATTTTTACATCGATATCGCAAACGAGCGCTGAGCAATCTCGCTTTGGCAAAAGAGCTCAATTTATCTAATGAAGAAGCCATTGCAATTGCAAAACAAGCATTTCAAAATTTGGCAATCACTTGCTTAGAATATCCCAAACTTTGGCAACAACAAGATCTATCTAAAGCTCTCATTTGCGAAAATCCAGAAGAAGCAACTCGTATTTATAAAGAAGGCAAGGGCGCTATTTTTTTCTGTGGCCACTTCGCCAATTGGGAAATCTTATTTCTCGACGCGTCCTCGCGCATGAAAGGGATTGCAATTGGCAAGCCCATTCAAAACACCTTCCTGTATCATTGGATAGTATCCATACGAGAAAAAAATGGAGGACGCATTGTCCGCCCCCAAAATGCGATTAAAGAAGGATTGCGAGCTCTGCGGCAGGGCCAATTTGTCGGCATCGTCGGAGATCAAGGAATGCCATCCAGCGGTTACTCCAGCCTTTTTTTAGGCCGCACTGCCTGGACTTCAACAGCGCCGGCTCTTTTAGCTTACCGCGCCAAATGCCCTATTATTTTTGCAACAGCTCATAGAACCCCTTCTGGATATCGAATTTGCTACGCAGACCCCATTTGGCCTGATCTCGAAGCGCCCATGGAAAAAGAAATTCCCCGTATGATGGACCGTTTATTGTGCATGCTTCAAGATGAAATCAAACGCCATCCCGGCCACTGGCTTTGGCAGCACAATCGCTGGAAACAACAAACCCCTCAAAATGTGTATAAGCCATTTCGCCACGACAGCCTATGCATTATTCTCCCACAAAACAAAGACGAGTTTCATGCAATTGTACCGCATTTACAAACGCTAAAAGAAATATACCTGAAAGACTTTCTTGTGCTCTTCGTCCCTGAGCAATACAAAGACATCCCTCTCATCGCCGCTGATGAAACAATTTATTACCAATCCCCTTCCGAATTATTCCGCATCGATTTGCGCTTTAAGCTTGTTTTTGATTTCACCCATAATTTCAAAATTGATTCACACTATCGAAAACTGAGCGCTTTAAACGTACTTACTTTAAAGCAGCTGCAAGCTCTTGCAGCTCGTCATAACCCTCAAAATTTATCAGAAGTATTTCAAAAAGCCCTTTGCCGCCCGGGTTCAACCTGGCAACCGGAGTCAATCCATGCCCTCTGACCGCTTTTATTGCGATAACTCCTTACACCAAAATACAACAATAAAAATGCAAGGACCAGAGCATCATCATTTATCCAGAGTCATGCGCGTAGCTGTAGGCGAAGAAGTTGAGCTTGTCAACGGAAAGGGAGACCTTGCTCAAGCGACATTGACTCATTTAGATAAACACTCAGCGCTACTACAGATCCAACACTCCCAATTTTTCCAACCACCCGCGCCGGCCATCTCATTAGCGATTCCCTTTATGCGCCCTTCGAAACTAGAACTTGTCATAGAAAAAGGAACAGAATTGGGCGCTGATGCGTTTTACTTGTATTGCGCCGATTATTCCGAAAAAGAAGAACTTTCCGCCTCACTCATCGAGCGATTGCGGCTGCATGCTATTTCAGCGCTCAAGCAATCTGGCAGGCTCTATATTCCATCGCTGAACATCACCCCCTCCCTCGAATCACTGCTGCACACATCCGATCTTAAACTTTTTGGCGACACCGATCCCAAAGCTCCTTTTTTAGCTCACATTACAGAATCGATTTTATTTATTACCGGACCCGAAAGAGGCTTTTCGCCTAAAGAACACCAATTGCTAAGAGCTCATGCCCAAGGCGTCAAACTAAATCCAAACATTCTGCGAGCAGAAACAGCTCCGCTTGCAGCAATTTCAATATTCAAAGGAAATGCCCATGTCACTCGTATTAACAATGAGTAATACCACGCAAGCTTCTCTTTTTCAATGGCTTCAAGATACAGCCCAATCTCAGGAATCTTTAGCGCGTCTAGCTGCGTTACCAATTGTTGCCATCGATACTACCTTAGAAATAGTCAAACGTCCGTTGGCTATCATCGAACATATCGCGCGCGCAGCACTTTCCCTCATTGCATATGTTGTGCGCATTCCACACCATTGCTCTACCATAGAAAACTTACGTGCCCTCTGCAGACAACTTGCGTATTTACCCGCATCCCTTGCCATCCCCTTTCTCGCACCCGGATCTCTTTTTCGCGCCATCTACTATCCGCAAAGCGCCATCCCTCTTGATTACCACCCCAAACACGATGAAGATTTATCAACTGGAAGTGACGATGACGTATCATCAAACTCCGGTATCAACGCGAGAAATGTATCGGACAGTCCATCACCCCTAATCCGCTCCGCATCAGCCCCCCAACTATTAGAGGCAAATGAAATCCATGCATACCCTGACATTACATTGGCAGATCACCGCCAAAAAAGACAAATCGTCCATTTCATGCAATTCATCGATAACCCACCTTTGCTTTATCTTTCAAAAAAACAAGAATACACAGAGATTTTTCAAAACCTGCACCCCTTAGCCTTTCTCATTGAAATTCACACTAACCCTTCGAAAGTCCAAGGGAAAACTGCCAGCACGTATCTACGACAGGCTTTGCATACCTCCATTTTAGGCAAGTATTGGAAGCGGACACTGTTTATCGAAGATAAAAAATATTCCCAAGCATTAAATCGGTATGCAACCAATGGGCAATTCACTAACGAATGCATTGCTTGGTTTACTCATTCTGTACAACTACCGGAACATGCATTAGACAATTATTTTACACAGCGCGATTGGGAAGGATTGCTTATACATCTCTTTCCTGCACCATGACATACTCGTTCCGTTTGGGTGTTTTTCAAACGGAACGAGTATAGAATCACTTCCGATATACTAAACCACGCTGAGGATCTAAAGTAACCTCTTCGCCTTCTTGCAATAAAGACATGGCGCCATCAGCCCTTGAAATCACAGAAATTTCAAGGGTTTTTGCCACAAGCGCTGCATATTTTTCAGAAGAGACATCTCCCAAATGATTTTGTAAAATCACACCAGAGGCGTGTTTGAGTAATGGTAAAAATGCATTATCGCAATGCAATAAAACCACAATGCGCCCCTGAAATTCTTGAGGATCTCTTCCTTCAGGAGATAAAACCATCGAGACCTTGCCCGACACTTTGGCTCCAAATCCTTTGTGCCCCCGCACTAAAACAGCTCCAATGCTTTCAATTGTCATCATATTTGTCGATCCCTTCTTACCAAAAGGAACGCCAGCTGTGACGATCACTAAATCTCCAAAAGAAATAATTCCCTGATCCATAGCCAAAGCGCTAGCTTCGGAAAGAGCCTCTTTTACATTGCTGCATTTTTTCAATAAGATTGGAATTACCCCCCAATTGAGGGCCAATTGCTGATATACCGCCTCGCTAAAAGTCACTGCAATGATCGGCATAGAAGGGCGCAATCGCGATATAAAACGGGCTGTACTACCGCTTGCCGTAAAAGCAAAAATCGCCTTTGCATTGGCGCCGTAAGCTGTTTTTACAGCTGCTAATGCAATTGCTGATGGCGTATCGTGATAATCTCTTCGTGAATGTTCGTCAAAAAACTGATGATAGTTAAAATCATTTTCTGCTTCTTTAGCGATGCTTTGCATGCGAGATATAGTCTCTACTGGATAACGGCCAACGGCAGTTTCCCCCGAGAGCATAATGCAAGAGGTAGAATCATAAATAGCGTTGGCCACATCAGAAGCCTCAGCACGTGTCGGACGAGGATTGGAAATCATCGACTCGAGCATTTGCGTTGCCGTAATCGAAGGTTTACACGCCTGAAAGCATTTGCGAATCATCATTTTTTGCAAGCGAGGCACTTTTGCCAAATCAATTTCAACCCCAAGATCGCCGCGCGCGATCATAATCCCGTCGGCCACTTGAATGATGCTGTCAAAATTTTCAACACCTTCAGTGCTTTCAATTTTCGCAATCACTTGGATATGAGGTTTTCCTTCTTTCGCCAAAATTTCTTTGATAGTCAGCACATGATGTGAAGAGCGAATGAAGGAAGCTGCCACATAATCGACATCGTGAGTACAGCCAAATTTCAAGTCATTGATATCGCGTGGCGTCAATGCGGGGATAGGCAAATGAACACCCGGGATATTCATTTTTTTGCTCGTCTTTAAAACTCCTTTATTCAAGATCTGCACAATAGCATAATCTAAGCCAACTTCACTCACTTGCGCCGTGATATAACCATCGTCAAATAACACCTTAGTGCCAACGGACAAACAGCTTAAAACTTCCGGTGGATCGACAGTGATAGTTTGCTCTCCATCGCCCTGCGCCTGAAGACGCAAAAATTGTCCGGCTGAAAGTTCCTTCGCATCATTTTTGATTTTGCCAACTCGAATTTCAGGTCCCTGCGTATCGAGCATAATAGCTACAGGCCGTTCTGTTTTTTTTCGAGCTTGTTTTAGAAGTTCGATGTTGTGTTGGTGAGTTTCTAACGAACCATGACTGAAGTTTAAGCGAGCGACGCTCATCCCCGCTTCTATCATCGCAATCATCGTATTTAAATCTGATGTTGCAGGGCCAATGGTGCAGATAATTTTAGTTTTTGTGGACATAGCTCAATCGTAGCCGAAGCGGCTATATTGAGCCAATTGTAAAAATCACAAATCTCACTGCTTTCAAACAGAACGATGTATAGTCCAGTTCGGCTCTCGCCATCTGGTTTGCTACTCCGATAATCACAGCTCCCACACAGATTCAGCATTGTTTACAGCATCGAGTTCTTACCAACTATTTTTTTTGAATCGCTGCACTATCGACAGCAAGTCCCATTGCATGCATCCCATTGTCTACGAAAAGGACGGTACCGGTAATAGCCGAAGCCAGCGGCGAGAGTAAAAATGCAGCAGCCTGAGCGACTTCTTCAGCTTCGAGGTCCTTAGTTAATGGCGCGTTTGCTTTTGAGTAAGCGATCATATCATCGATCATGCCAATTGCTTTAGCAGCTCTACTGCGCAATGGACCTGCAGAAATCGCATTGACTCGAACATTCCATTTACGGCCCGCCTCCCAAGCCAACACTCGAGTATCGCTTTCAAGCGCCGCTTTTGCCGAACTCATCCCCCCGCCGTAGCCGGGAATCGCTCGCTCAGAGGCGATGTAAGTCAACGACAAAGTAGAGCCTTCGGGAGATAGAATGGGACCGAAATGGGCTAACAAACTGATGAAAGAATAAGCCGAAGCGCTCATCGCAGAGAGATATCCCTGTCGAGATGTATCGAGCAAATTTTTCGTCACCTCAGGAGCATTAGCCAAACTATGCACTAAAATATCGATCTGGCCAAAATCAGCCGCCACCTGTTTTGCTACATCTGATACAGTGTATCCAGCCAAATCCACATAGCGCTTATTCTGACGCACCTCTAGCGGAACATCTTCCAATCTATCAAAAGCTGCATCAATAGGATAAATTTTAGCAAATTCCATCAACCGGCCATCGGACAGCTTGCGCGCCTCATCAAATTTTCCGTTGGCCAAAGCTGTGGTAAAAATCTTCAAGATCGGCGCCCAGGTTCCCACGAGAACTTCAGCTCCCGCCTCAGCCAAAGCCTTGGCGATCGCCCATCCAAACCCATTGTCATCGCCAATACCGGCAATAAAAGCTCTCTTTCCGCGCAGATCAATTCCCAACATAGCGTTCCTCATTTTTTTATGACTACAAAGATATCACACCTAAAAGCAAAGGAGAAAGTTTAAAATTTTTACTTGTCAAACAATGCAAACCTAGGTTAAATCCATACTAAGAGGTGTAGCATGAAAATCATTGCGGTCTTAAATCAAAAAGGTGGCTCCGGGAAAACGACGACATCGGTGAACCTGGCAGCAACTTTAGCTGAGGCTGGCAAACGAGTACTCCTCATTGATTTAGATCCGCAAGCGTCTGCTTCTTTATGGTATGGATTTAAAGAAAAAGGCAAAGGTCTTTACAATCTCTTAACCGAAGATGTCGGCTTTGAAACGGCGATTGAAAACACCTCAATTGAGCGGTTGTCAATGGTCCCTTCATCGCAAATATTAGCTGGCCTTGAAAAAACATTGGCTAACGAGATGGCGGCTGAAAGCATCCTCAAAGACAAGCTGCACAAGATGACAGACAAGCCTTTTGATTACGTTTTAATCGATTGTCCCCCAACATTGGGGATTCTCGCCCTCAATGCCTTAACAATGGCCCATGAAGTGCTCATTCCCGTCGAAGCTCATGTAATGGCCCTGCATGGACTAGTGCAGCTGCTCAAGACAGTCAATCTAGTTAAGCAAAGATTAAACCCTAATCTAGAAATTGCCGGCATTCTTCCCTGCCGCGTGGACATGCGAACGAAACATTCTCAAGAAGTTTTAGATCAATTGCGCACCCGTTTTGAGGGGCAAGTCTGCCGTTCTGTGATACGAGAAAACGTCCGTCTCGCTGAAGCGCCTCTGCATTTAAAGCCGATCACGCAGTACGATGCCAATTGCAACGGAACGCACGATTATCGCACCCTAGCTCAAGAGATTTTGTCGCGCAACTCTACGCCTAGTACAGAAACGTCCGCTCATTTATCCGATTAACGATCATACTTTTCTTGCTATGAAAAGTGAGCTCTGGTAAAACTTGTGTCGACATGTCTGTAAATCATTGGACCTCGCTGCCTTCCCCTAATGAATTAAAATCTTTATACCCAGTCCCTAATACCGATTTTGTTTTACATTGCCGCAATCAATGTAAACACATTTTAAACGCACAAGACCCGCGTATTGCACTCATTATCGGCCCTTGCTCCATTCACAATATCGAAGGAGCTCTAGAGTATGCAAGACAACTCAAACAACTACAAGATCAGGTGCGCGATCGATATTTCCTCATCATGCGGGTCTTTATCGAAAAACCGCGCTCGGCCGGTGGATGGAAAGGTCTAGCTTACGATCCTCACCTCAACGGCACAAATGATTTACAAGATGGCCTACACATCACAAGATCGCTTCTCACAGAGCTCAACAGCATGTCTATCCCCTGCGCTACAGAGTTTCTCGACCCGCTTCTAGCTCCTTACATCTCCGATCTAATCTGCTGGGGTATGATTGGAGCTCGCACCACAGCTTCGCAATTGCACCGTCAACTCGCCTCGGGGCTGGATTTCCCTATTGGTTTTAAAAATAGCATTTACGGAGAACTCGACACAGCCGTTCGCGCGGTAACTGTCGCCAAAACAGGCCACACGCATTTTGCGCTCAATCAAGAGGGAAAAATCTCTGCAAAGTCCACCACAGGAAATCCTTACGCCCACTTAGTTCTACGAGGATCTAACTCAGGACCTAACTGCGATCCGGATTCCATTGAATTAGCTCTTCAATTACTACACCAAGTACAATTACCCGGCCGAATCGCTATTGACTGCGCTCACGGAAACAGCGGAAAAAACATCATTCGCCAAGCGCTCATTTTTCAAGATATGCTCAAACAGATTAAAAATGGCAATCAAGCTATAGCAGCTTTAATGCTCGAAAGTTATCTAGAAGCAGGCTGCCAATCCAATCCAATTGTGCCGCATTTATCGATCACGGATCCTTGTTTATCATTTGCTGATACCGCTGCATTATTAATCTGAATCAAACGAGTCCAAAAATGGTGTTTCCATACTTGAACTGTTTCACCGGATTGGTTTTTAACCTCTAAAAGATAGGTCAAAATTTTCTTATCACCATTGTGTTTTTCAGATGGAAAATAAAAAGTGGCAATATCGCGCTTTCTTTCTAAAGCTTGGGTAAAATATTGTTCCGTATTATCCCAGAATCTTACGGTTAAATGTAAATCAAGGCCTTCTGAAAAGACGCTTTTAGGAAAATCCCAACTAACTAAGAGCCTTTGTCCTTCAGGAGGATGAGCTTGCCTAGGATCCGGGGTATTGACTTTGGAACTGGCCAAAAATTCTCGATCGATCCATTCCTGCTGAACATAGAGATAATTTTTGTAACATCCAACAGAAAAAAAGAGGCTAAAAAAAGCTATAAAAAGTATGCTCCTTGGCATGAAAAGCGTCGCTGGCATAGTCTTCTCTCCCGATCGATCTCAAATTGTACTCATCTTGCGCCGCGATGTCCCTGTGTGGGTGTTGCCAGGCGGTGGTATCGATCCGGGCGAAACGGCTGAAGATGCTGTTATCCGAGAGATTTTGGAAGAAACGGGGTTAACTGTCAAAATCGAATCTTTGGTAGGCCATTATTTTCCTATTAATCGACTCGCTAAAACAACGGCTGTGTTCGCCTGCTCTATCGAAGGCGGGAATCTTTCCTCAAGCAATGAAACCAAGGCTGCCGCCTTTTTTAAGTTGTCCGAACTGCCTTTAATGCCGCCTCCTTACTCAGAATGGATCTCAGACGCACTTTCCTCCGATCATCCGATATCGAAAAACCTCACGTCAGTGAATTACAGAACGCTTTGTAAGTATTTTTTACAACACCCTATTTTGGTTGTAAGATTTTTACTCGCGCGCCTAAAAATTCCTATCAATTCAAAATCAAATCTCTAATTTCTAGATCATTCAACCAATTTTCCCCGTTGATTCGACGCCATGCACAAAAAAAATCTGCCGTAAAATCTTCAACATTGTATATGCACTTTGAACAGAGTAATTTTACGATTAAACATAAAATATCTGACCCATTCGTTGATTGTTTTAATTTACTGCCCAACTCGGATTTTTCTAAATCCAATCGGATAGATTTTTCGCTGGCATTTTCAGAAAGTTTACTTCCAGTCATCCACTTAAAAAACACTCGTCCCATCGCTTGCATATCAATAACACCATATTTTGAAAAATCGTTCGGTTTAGAAATCAACCTCGCCTGATGCAGTGGTCCAATGCGCAACCGTTCCTCTCTGACAAACAAATGATCCAAGGCCAAATCGCAAATTACAATTCGACGCCTATGTAAAGCTCTTACAATGACAGTCAATTGACACATCCATGTCAATTGCCGCCCATAACCGGCATGTTGCAACATCAAGTCAAGCGCTTCTCCTGGTATTTCACGAAAAAAATACATATAATTTAACGATGTTTCGATATGCACTGTTGAACAAACGCTCATCATATCTTCAACTAACTGCACGATCAGTCGATGGTGCAAAACAGCAGCTCCGTGCATCAATACATCCACGTTTAAACAATTTCCATACTGATTAACGGCCGTAGAACCGCACTCCGTGCCATTCAACACAAAGATTCGCGATGCTAATGTTTGAAAAAGATCTGTTGATGGCAAGCAAATCACTGTGTGATTTAACGTAACAATTTTTGACTTTTGACCAATTATTTTAGAAAACCAGCTATGTGAAAGCGAATATCGGCCCGCTTCTATCACCCAAGCTTTCTGATCATTTTTCTGAATTGCTAACGCTGTTTGCACTGATGCTTCAACAGACACAGTTCCTCTTATAAAACCTAAGGAAGTCAAACACTAACTAGTTTCAATATTTTTGACCATAGAGCTAGGATCTATAAGTGAATCAAATTGTTCAGAGCTCAATATTTTTAAAGACACGGCAGCCTCTTTTAAAGAAAGATCTTCTTCGAAAGCCTTTTTTACAATTTTTGAAGCCGAATCATAACCAATAGCGCGGTTTAGAGCGGTTGCTAACATCAAAGAATGCGTTAGATCATGATTGATTTTTTTACAATTTGGCTTTAATCCAACAAGGCATTTTGCGCAAAAACTTTGCATGGCATCAGATAAAAGATGAATGGATTGCAAAATGTTGAAAATGATTAGCGGTTTAAATACGTTGAGCTCAAAATTACCTGAAGCGCCTGCAAAAGACACAGCGGCATCATTGCCAAGCACCTGAACTGCAACCATCGTCATAGCTTCGCATTGCGTAGGATTGACCTTTCCAGGCATGATTGAAGAACCCGGTTCATTTGCAGGTAAAAACAATTCTGCAAGACCGGCCCTAGGACCTGATGCCATCCAACGCACATCATTTGCAATTTTCATCAATGCACAGGCCAATCGTTTTAAAGCACCGGAAAACGAAACAAGCGCATCATGCGCTGCTAAGGCAGCGAAGTGGTTTTGCGAAAGCTCGAAAGGCATATTAGTGAAATGAGCCAGCTGTTCTACTGCCTTTTTACCAAACTGAGGATGTGCGTTCAAACCGGTTCCTACTGCAGTGGCTCCGAGCGGCAGTTCCGCTAAAGATGGAAGTTCTTTTTCAATTGCTTCTAATGCTTGTTCGATTTGGGTTGCATAGCCAGAAAATTCTTGTCCTAGCGTCAAAGGCGCAGCGTCCATAAGATGCGTCCGACCTACCTTAATAATATCGGAGAACTGAGTTGCTTTTTGTTTTAGTTCTTGTAAAAAAAAGTTAAGCGCAGGCAGTAATTTTTGCTTTACAAGCAAATAAGAAGCAATATGCATCGCAGCAGGGAAAACATCGTTAGACGATTGAGACATATTGATATCGTCATTGGGATGAACTGGCTTCTTAGAGCCAAGAGTTGTTTTCGCTTCTAGACAACACAAATTAGAAATGACTTCATTGACATTCATATTGGTTTGCGTGCCAGATCCAGTTTGCCAAACCGATAAAGGAAATTCAAAATCGCAGCTACCGTCCAAAATTCGATCACATGCAGATGCAATCCAAGTTTTTTTATCCTCGGGTAACGACCCCAATTCGCAATTGGCAAGAGCAGCTGCCTTCTTAATGAAAGCTAAAGCGTAGATCACTTCGCGTGGCATTTTTTCTGAGCCGATGGCAAAATTTTCAAGCGAACGTTGAGCCTGAGCCCCCCACAACCGTTCGGCGGGAACCTTGATTTCACCTAGAGAATCTGTCTCTGTTCGCATTTTCATTACACTTCAAAAAAAAATAAAAGTATTTCGGTGTATATCACATTCATTGGCTGCTAGTCAATAAAACCAACAAATCGATCAATCGCGAACGGTATAAGGGCGGGCAATGCAAGCGCCATGCAGCGCAATAATTTGCAGCGCTTGTAAAAGGATGTCCTGCTGCGCTTTTTGAAATGACAAGGTTTCTTTATACTGCGTATATGCCTGAATTTGCAATTCTAGGCCATGTGGGCCAAATTCCACTATATTTGCAAAATAATCATATGCCGAATCTACCGCAGGGTGATTTTGCAACATTTGCGTTAGGTCTTGTAAAATAGATGACATTTTCACATGATCTGCATAAGAAATTTGTAAATGAGCTTTCATTTTCCGACGGCTCATTCTTGAAATATTTTCTAAGATAATTGTAGAAAATATCGAATTTGGAATGAAAAGCTCTCTTTTTTCAAGAGTTCTAACTTGTGTAAGTCTCCATCCTATATGTTCTACGATTCCTTCAATTTGCCGATCGGGAGATGCGATCCAATCGCCAATTTCAAACTGCCGATCTAAAAAAATCATCAATCGACCAAAGAGATTCGAGAGTAAATCCTTAGCAGCAAAGCCCAACGCAACGCCGCCCATCCCCCCAAACGCTAAAAGTCCAGACAAAGGCACTCCAAGAGCTTGAAATACCCCTAGACCACCAAAAAAAAACAAAAAAATCTTTAAAATGCGAATAATCCCTTGAGCCGTGGATTGATCATACTTAAGCTTCTGACCCGCTCCGATCTTATCTTCTAGTTCACTAATAAAGCGAAATAAGATCCACACTAATAGAAGAACAGCCCCTACTTGATACAAATTTGGCAACCAATTGATTAGCAATAAGCGAGCCGGTTCAAATTGATTTACTAACACCCGCATAGCGCAGTAAGCTCCGGTCCACCATATGAATATTCGCGATGGCACATCGAGCGCGTACACTAATGGATTGCTCCAAATCCTAGCCTTTTTTTCCGCTCTATTGCGAACTTTGCGAAAACTCCATCGCTCAACAAACGCAGCAGCTACTGATAATATAGCAATGCCTATCAGCTCAAAAACATAAAAATTTTGATATATCCATTGCATCTGTAAACCATATGTGAATTTCTCGCAAACCAGCCGAAAAACACTCTTAGAGATCCTTACTTAATGACTTCGGCGAAAACGATTGTTTCTGCCATTGGGAATTGGTTGAGCTGCAATGGTTGGATCTACTTCAAAACCAGGCTCGACTTTCTTTTCGATCTTGTGCTTAAGCAGTTTTTCGATGTTATCCAAAAGTTTGAGTTCATCAATACAGACTAAAGAACAAGCCCACCCTTTATTTCCTGAACGACCGGTGCGGCCAATGCGATGCACGTAATCTTCGGGAACATTAGGCAGCTCAAAATTTACTACATGAGGCAATTGATCAATATCGAGACCGCGTGCGGCAATATCAGTTGCTACAAGAACTTTGAGCTCGCCTGATTTAAAACCGGCAAGAGCTTTAGTTCTTGCTGATTGGCTTTTATTGCCGTGAATTGCTTCAGAAATAATGCCGTCCGATGAAAGTTTCGCAGCCAGTTTATTCGCACCATGCTTAGTTCGCGTAAACACCAAAACTTGCTCCCATCGATTTTGCTGAATCAAATTCGACAGCAGCTCTGTTTTACGCCGATTATCCACAGGATAAATAATATGCGTGACTAAATCATTGGCAGAATTTTGTTTTGCTACAGAAATCGTTTGCGGATTTACCAAGATTCCGGAAGCTAATTTCTTAATTTCATCGGAAAAAGTAGCCGAAAAAAGCAAATTTTGTCTTTTAGCAGGGACTAGATTAAGAATTTTTTTAATATCGTGAATAAAGCCCATATCTAGCATTCGATCGGCCTCATCTAAAACTAAAATTTCAATTTGAGAAAGACTGATAACAGACTGCGATACTAAATCCAACAGCCTTCCAGGTGTTGCGATCAAGATGTCAACTCCGCGCTTAAGTTGTTGAATCTGGCGGTTAATATTGATTCCGCCAAATACCACCTGTGTTTTAAACGGCAAATGCTTGCTGTAGGTTGCGACATTTTCGCCAACTTGTGCAGCGAGCTCACGCGTCGGAGTGAGAATTAAGGCGCGTATCGCTGGTTTGTTTTTTCTAGTATTCATCAGCGCTTGAAGAAGAGGCAACGTAAAACCTGCGGTTTTTCCAGTTCCGGTTTGCGCACTTGCTAAAATATCATGCCCTTCAAGGATTAAAGGAATTGCTTTCGCTTGAATGGGAGTAGCTTCTGTGTAGCCCTTTTCAGCGATAGCTTGCATGATTTCTTGCTGAAGACCTAGATTGTTAAAAGACATCATTTTTCCTTGGATTTTCGTTATATTCTCAAAGAAGTATGTCAAATTAGACTTTAATTTCCCATCTAATTTTAACACAAAAAACCGGTTATTGACAGTCGACACAACATCGGCAAAAAAACTCAAAATCTTTCTACAATGTTTTGATACGGAACATGCTGCACAGCAATGGCGCGATCAATCGCTATACTCGCAGCAATTCCTGCATGCTCACCAATTGTCATGAATACAGGCTCCATGCGCATCGATCCATATGCTACATGAGATGCAGACAAACACATCAGCACAAATAAATTTTCGCATTGTTCTTGTTTTGGCACGATCGATCGATAACTAATGCGGCCAGGCTGCGATAACGATTTATAAAACGCTCCATCTATCATTAAAAATTGATCTGATCCTACAACATATCTGACTCCGTGAGAATCCATAGCGTAAGTACAAAAAGCGATCGGATCAGGGACTAAATCTGGTTGCAACAATGTATTTTCAGTTGTGATATATTCACCTAACAATCGTCTTCCTTCTCTAATATACAACTGATATGGCCAATGCCCGTTATCGACAAATTCGTCTTTAGCTAGCCCCCATTTTTGCAATCGAGCTCGAATCTTTTGAGGAATTCGAGGATGATTTTGCAGCGTCCACAACAAACCCAATTGCCAGTTTTTATGGGCAAGAGCAATTCTACTTCTTTCTTCGTAACTACTTTCTACGTAATTATAACTCATTCCTACAAAATCTGTAGACACTCCTGACGAATTATTAGAATCCGTTTTGCGATTTGGCAAAAGGTCAAGTTTAAAAAAACGATTCCATGGCATGCCTAAAGCTAATGCGCGAAACACAATTTCATAATCCAGTTCCTGATAATTCTCAGGCTTAAGTATGTCGACTTTATTTTCAGGAACATCCGTTAAACACATTCTATAATTATATGCTTGTACTCGAAAATCACCCTCTCCTTCCTCTTCTTGCGTCATTGCTTCTATACGCGGCAAAAGCCCGCTATTAGGATCTTTTGGAATCACATACGGATCTAAACCTCCTCTTTGAGGAAGTTCAGAACGACGAACATTATAATGAATGCCATTTTGAGTTTCTCCATAAAGACTATTTGCTTCTCTTCCAATGGCATAGCTAATGCCAGAAGCTGCCATTAAATCTCCTTCATAACTAGCATCAATAAAAACATGACCGACGAATGAACGTCCAGATTCCATGGTGATTTTTTTAATTTGATTATTCACTTTATCCACGCCATGTTGTCTATCTAAACGTTCATTATACAAAACCTCGACCCCCGCTTCTTGAAGCATGTCGAGAAACACTCTTTCAGCCACATGAGGTTCAAACACCCAAAGCGTTTGAGCCGGAGGAGCATGCATAAATTGTCCTTGAATCATACGCTTTTCTTCAAAAATCCATGCATTGGGCTGTTCGTAGTGCATCCAGACTCTGTGAAAAAAATCCATGGTCCGTTTTCCTAATAATTTAGGATCGCATACATCCACCCAGCCTAAACCGCTTGCCGTCATACCGCCGATGTGATTGGTAGGTTCAATCAAAATCACCGAGTTCCCTCGATTCACTAATTCAATTGCCGCAAAAATGCCGCTACATGTGCCCCCGTATATAACGGCATCGCACACTTCAGCAGCATATGCAAATGTATTTGTAAGCACCAACAGAACTAAACAAACAATCCGACAAAAACATTGCCTAACGACAAACATATCTACCATCCTATGAACGTTTTAAAATCGTTTCCCTAATTCTAAACTTGCGAAATACGATTGATAAGAAAATCCCAGCATTGCTTCCGCCATCAACGCGATATATGGATAGCGAGTATTATTTGGAAAATAAGAACCAAAAATCTGGACATCACCTAAATTTTGCACAACAGAACTCCCAGTTGCAATGGGAAATGCAGAAGCAGCCCCGCCTACAAAATAAGTACTGATGCTATTGACATTAAACGGCACTTGATTCACATAACAAAATTTTTGTTCAAAAGTGAAAACACCATTTTGCTTTTGCACTTGTTCATAAAATCGAATACCTATCTCACTTTGTAAAAGTGAATTGTACAACGAGCCTAAAATGAGATTGAATGCAGAAGATCCGGTTTCAGCATAGCTGTGTTGCCAATTGTTAACCCAGTCAAACATCGCAAATGGTTCGACGCGATAATGCCCTTTAATTCCAATAGGAAAAGCAACTTCCAAATGCGGAGACAGAATCCAACCGTGAGTTTTACCATAAGAAGTGGCAATGGCTAGCATATGCCGTTCATTTCTCAGCTGATAACCACCGCCCCAAATCGCAGCATTTGTTCGCACATAATCATTGTGATAAATCATATACAAACAACCGAGTTCTTCATCTATTTTACTATGTCCCAATCCTTGTTGATAGGCCGCGTAATTAAAAGCATAGCCAAAACCTGCTCCGACAAGAAAATTTCCCATTGTTCGATCGTAACCGAGAAGAATCCCACCAACAGTATTGTCATAAGTAGGAATGTAATTTTGCGATTGAACGTGTACATAATTAAAAATTGGAACTGCCCAAAAGACATTTTGTGGATTTATGTCTCCACGCTCGCGTTGCATTGCTTGGCATGGATCTGTGCTTGCCATAAGAGCAAGCGAAGCTGTATTTGAATTGACTTTGACATTCATTTTAATAAAATGTGTTTCGAGCGCAGAAGCAGCAGCCAGCTGCGAATACACTGCCGATGCATATGCACCGAACGACTGAGGAGTTGCGGCATCAATGATTGTCGCTGAAGAAATGCCTATCACCCCATTTGGATCTGGAACGGTATAAATTGTAAGAGGAACAACAGTCCCATTAGGGGCTATAAGAGCGCCATAATTGAGGGTATTTGCATTTGCATCTGTAGTAAAGCCACCGATTAAGCCGATTCCTGCTTGATTTATAGAAACTGAATCAATTTCACCGCTAAAAGTTTGCGGTACATCCAGAGAAATAGTCTGTCCATTTGGCAAAACAAGAAACGCTAAAGGGTAATGCGCTCCTGCCGATACGCTGTATCCTCCCACAAGCCCCGCGTTTGCGTTATTGATTGAAACGGAAGAGAAAACAGACCCGCCGCCAACAGAGGCTCCTAAAATCTCAGAAACATTTCCATTGGCTGCAACAAAAGCTGCATAAGAATAATCGCCTTTATATCCCGCAACCAATCCATTGTTGAAATTATTGATAGATACAGCATCTATAGCTCCGCTAGCTACGGGTAAATTCACAGGTGTGATATTATTATCTATATCAACAAAAGCAGCATACAGATCTGTGCTGTTTGCGCTGACTAGCGCAGTCCCAGTGTTGTTGATGGAAATCGAGGTTACAAATGACGTGGCAGGTAGAGTGATCGGTATTAAAGTACCGCTAGATGAAATTTCTGCCAAATAACTAGCACTAGACAAATTCCCCCCCACGAGCGTTCTTCCAGAATTTCCAATGCTTACAGCGTGCATGGTGATCCCTGTAGGTACGGGTATTTGCGCAGGCACGGCAGCAAGAGAAACTAAAGCAAGATACTGACCGGAACCGCTAAGACCGCTAATTACGCCATTTCCAAGATTGTTCAATGAAACCCGAGTGATGCTGCCTATGGGGAGATCGGACAGCGGCACAACCTGATTACTTGGCAAAATAAATGCAGCATATGCCTCCCCATTGCCAGCTCCACCAACAAGACCTAAGCCTGCTTGATTTAATGCACTGTTGGAAATGCCTCCGTTAACTATCGAATCTCCCAAAACGTTATTTGGATTCAGTCCTTGACTGAGCACGCCCGCATATGGATAGTACACAGAGCCGTTGTATGATTCACCTCCTAACAGCCCAACAATTTTGGCTGCATGCAACTCTTGCTGTACAATAAAAGTCAACGCAAGCCACACAGGTGGTGCTAGCAAATAACGAAAAACCCATTTCACATAATCAAATTTTATATAATTTTCTAATGATCTTAACTGTAACATAAACGAATCCCCTCACATCACTCAATCACATAATGGATACAACTTTACAAAGCAACTTTTGAATGCATTTGGGTGTGGTTTGCATGGGAACGTCGCTTTAATGGTGCGAATCAATTTCAACAGGCTGAGGCCGAATGTACCAATAACTCGGCCCGTAGTTATAGCACAATTGCTCTCCCACAGAAATTTTTTTCAAAGCAACAAAAATGACATGAAAAAAACCGTCGAGAAAAACATAAGTAGGCTTTAAATTTGGCATTTTGCTGTGATTGATAAACCGAGCCAAACTCCCGCTGGTTGCATCAATCACATGAGAGCGCCCTAACTCATCTAAAATTGGATATTCATAACAATAATGATTGAGAGGTTCTATATAACGGCGATTATTTTTACGCACTAAACCGGTATATTCTCCAACAAATTGATGAACTCCTATCGATTCAGCCGCAAAAAGCCCACAACCAATATTCTCATCAATCCATCGAACCTCGGATGGGACAAAATGATGCATCTCCATTAGCGAACGATACATTTCCCCCATCGCCACAGATTTTTTAGACACACATCCGGCACGAAAAGCGCGCATCCCTCGTTCCAATAGCTCAGCTCGCGCAGCTTCGCTTTCAAATCGATTTTGAGTAAAGTATTGAAAATGGAATTTCCTTTCCAAACCACGGATAAAACGAAACGGTACTCCGCTATAACAATGCATCTATAGCCTCTTCACCTCAAATACATACAAAAAAGGACAAAAACCTCGGCCAATGGAGGTTATCCAAGCTTTTGCGCTCATATGAAAATATATACACAAATGAATCTAGAAGTGTAAGAAATAATTTTAAGGAATGGCCATGATAAATCTACCAACTCGATCGGCAACTTGAGCCGAAAAAATGAGCGCTAAATGCCCCAAATCATCTATTTGACAATGTTCCACATTCGGCAAGTCAGATGATACAAGAGCCGAATCTAAGGGAACGATCAAATCTGCTTTAGATCCCACGTGCAACCGCTTCGTGCCAATAGGCAAAGACCGCCTGAATAAATTGGAAATAAATTTTGAGCCTGATCTCATCTCTGCCGCGTCCAGCCCCGGAGCTATGCGCGCTAAAAAAGTTCCTTGAAGCGGAGAGCCAATCGTAATCAATGCAGGGATGTAACGCTCTCGATATGACGTTACATAATCGGTGCAGACTAGCCCGCCTTTGGAATGTCCAATTAAAATAATATCGGTGCGATTTGTCAACGCTTCAATGGTGCTTAAGCGCTGTCTAACCTGATGTGCATACGTCTGAATTGACCGAAAACTCCCCACATTCATTGTATAAATCGGACCGATGCCTGCTTGCTGCGATAAACGTTTGCGAAAAACATCCCAGGACGATCCAAAACTAAAATATCCATTCACTAATAAAATGGGACGACCTTCTTTTTTAGGAGCATTGTGATATCGCTGAAACAAAGTGTAAGGAAATAAATACACCGATTGCATGATACTGTCCGCTTCCGTTACTATTCCATGCAACACGCGAATGAAAGGAACACAAATTCCCCTGACTACATTTCGATTCAAAACAACGATCAATGCCGAAGCGAAATAACAACCTGATAAGCCAAGCGACGCCGCGGTCATCCACATAGGAGCTTGCAGAGCAAACGCTGCGGCCGCAATGCAGCTCGCCAATAACGCGCGCAGCGCATAACGACGAACAGAAAAATTCACATCCCCTAAAACAGGACATTCACGAGCGCTCACGACTGCGATAGGCATTCTTTCTCCCTATTTCTTCGCTTTGGTATTTGAGTATAAAAACAGTTGCATATTATATATTTGTTTTTTTAACGTACAAAAAACACAACTCGGGGCACCGCGTGAATAACAACAAACGACTTACTCTGAGCACAATGTTGACATTAGGCTTCATAACCCAGTCGCTGCACGCGCTACCCATTGAAGGGCTTTTGGGAGGAACAACTTATAACGGCGCGCTTTACTATAGCTATTGTGGGGCTTTTAATGCTAGCACCTCTCCTGTCAATCTTCTCGGAGAATCTCAGCAAAATGGTTATATCGCGTCTGTAGCTCTCAATACCTTAGGGGCGGGATTGATTGGCGGAAGCACTGGGACAAGCGGTTACGCTTACGCAGCTTTGGTGTCTTCGAATGGCCAATTGACTAGCCTTCTCGGCAATAGCATGACGGGCACAATCAGCGGGGTTGCATTAAACGATTTTGGAAACGGTATTTTTTATGGTGAAAATACTTCTACAAATTATGCGTCTCTTGTTTCTAGCAGCGGTAATTTAACTAACATTGCTCTTTTAGATTTAACTTCATTAAACAGCGTAGCTATCAGTAACACGGGCACTTCGCTATTAGGGGGTTACATTGTAACGACAAGTTACGCTGCTTTTGCCGATCCTCTAGGAAATCTCGAAAATTTAGGGATAGAAATTCAAGGGGCTATTAGCTCTGTAGCGATTAATAGCAACGGTCTTGGGCTAATTGGAGGCTATAATGTAACCACTCCATACGCTGCATTTGCAGAATCTAATAGAACGCTCACTCCTATTACTTTATCCACCGCTCCCGGACATATTTTAAGCGTTGCGTTAAACGATTCCAATACAGCTTTACTAGGGGGATATTTACAAAACGATGCATATGCTGTATTAGTTCACGCCAATGGTACCGCAACTGACCTTTTAGGATCTTCGGTCCCAGGAGGTTCTGTGGATAGTGTTGCGCTCAATCCTTCCGGCTTTGGACTCATTGGCGGTCATGACGGAAACGGCTATAGTTACGTAGCGCACGTATTTCCCGACGGAACTGTTTCACCTGTTACTAGCGCAACGATTGCGCAAGCTGGAATTAGCAGCGTGGCAATCAACGCTTTCGGGGTAGGCTTAATTGGCGGAGCTTGGCAAGATAACGCTTCTATGGTTCACAATTATGCAGCCCTCGTAGCTCCTAACGGAGCTGTTACTATGCTTCAAAATCTCTCCGTTCCCGCCCCCACTAGTAACGCGCGCATTTCCAGTGTTGCTTTAGCCGATGCAATCGTACCTCGAGCGACAGGGCCTTTTACAAGCGCTATATATACTCAACTCGCAGCGTCGGCCTCTTTAAATTCACATTTTCTACAAACGCGAGCTAAAACAGTCAATCCATCGCCACAAAGTTCTATCGCATTAATGGCTAGCAGAAATCCTTGCCAAACTCTCAAACCTATCCCTCCAAAATCCCCCGCTAACGTCCTTTGGGCTGTGCCGCTTTTCAATTACATCCATATCCAAGCGCAAGAACAAATCCCCTCTTATACAAATCAAGTCGGAGGCGTACTCATCGGCTATGATCGACAAGTCGATTCGTTTGTCTTGGGAGCGGCTTTTGGTTACGCATTCAACTACGCACATTACGCACAACAGTTAGGCCATGCGAAAGTTCAAGAAGAGCTCGGCTGCCTATTTTCTATTTATCAACATCGTATTATGCGTATCAATGCGGCCATATGGGGAGGCGGCTACCAACTTAAAAACGAACGGCACGCACTTTCCATCACATCCAAAGCCGATGCACACGGGTGGATTTTATCGCCTCATTTAGAATTTGCCTTTCCAATTTCAATCAAAAATCATTTCAAATTAGAACCTTTTGCAATGTTTGATTGGGTTAATAATTGGCAAGCTAGCTTTACTGAAACAGGAGCATCGGGATTTAATCTCGTGATGCCATCGCAATATAATTCATTGCTGCAAAGCGAGATCGGCTTGCGTATGTATGAACAAGCGGTAGTGGATAGCGGTCTATTTTCTTTTGAACAAAAATTATGCTATACAAATCAAGCTCCATTTCATATTCAATCGGCATCCACCTTTTTCGTAGCCGGCGCTGCATCGGCCTTTCCTGTAGCAACCGGTAGCACAAAAATACAAAATCTAGGCGGATTTCAACTCTTTAGCGCCTATTTCCCTAACAACATCACCTATCCTTACGTCGCACTGATGGGAGAAGCTTTGCTAGGAAGCTCTTATCAATCTTATTTTGTAAACTTCGAATTAGGCAAACGTTTCTAAAGTCCGTTGCATTTTTATCTGTAATCAGATAAATTTTTGGCTTCTGTTAGAGAACCAATCATGACGATGCATCAAAATGTAGAAATTATGGCCCCCGTAGGGTCCTGGGAATCTTTGCAAGCAGCGATTCAAGCCAAAGCCGACTCCATCTATTTTGGAATGGACGCCCTCAATATGAGATCCCATTCCGCCCATAATTTCACTCTCGATGAACTTCCGGAAATCATTCGCATCTGTAAAGAAAATCAAGTCAAAGCTTACGTTACCCTCAATACCATTATCTACGACGAAGACCTCCCCGTCATGAGGAATTTATGCAATCATATCCGCGATAGCGGAGCTCAAGCCGTCATCGCAAGCGATCTTGCCGTCCTCGAATACGCCCATTCTATTGGTTTACCCGTACATATTTCTACACAGCAAAACGTGTGCAATTTAGAAGCCGTCCGCTTCTTTTCGCGCTATTCCGATGTCGTCGTATTAGCACGAGAATTAACGCTAAATCAAATCCGCTCCATCCGAGATGGCATTGCGCGAGACCAAATCAAAGGCCCAAGCAATGAATTAGTTCGCATTGAGCTATTTGTGCACGGAGCCCTATGCGTTGCAGTTTCCGGTAAGTGCTACATGAGTTTAATGGAACACAATCAATCGGCAAACCGAGGCAAATGCACGCAAGTATGCCGCCGCAAATATCGCGTAATCGATGAACAATCCCAATCAGAACTCGTTTTAGACAATCAATATGTCATGTCGCCAAAAGATTTGTGCACCATCGATTGGGTCGATCAAATGCTAGCCGCCGGCGTTTCCGTTTTAAAAATTGAAGGACGCGGCAAAGCTGCAGAATATGTTTACACCGTTGTCAGAGCCTATCGCGAAGCCGTTGAATCCGTTCGAGAAGGCACATATTCCCAAGAGAAAAAAAACTCCTGGAAAGAACAACTGAAAACCGTTTATAACCGCGGTTTTTGGGAAGGCGGCTACTATCTAGGTAAGGAAATGGGTGAATGGAGCGCATCTTCCGGCTCGCAAGCCACAGAAATCAAAACATTGATCGGCAAAGTTACAAATTACTTCTCCAATCTCCAAATAGCCGAAATCAAACTAGAAAGCGGCCGATGCAAAATAGGCGACCGCATGCTCATCATAGGCCCAACAACTGGAGTACTAGAAATCAAGGTCGAATCGCTTCACGAAAGCACTGAAAATAATAACATCATCACCTGTCCCATCGCATCTAAGGTACGCAAAAACGATCGAGTTTATCTAGTCGAAGACAGAAAATTAAAAATCGTATGAATTCCGCAAACGACTCGTTAGAAACTATTCGATCGAAAATTGACAAATTAGACGAGCAAATCATGCCGTTGTTATTTGAAAGATTACAGCTTGTGTTACATGCTAAACAGTATAAACAAAGGCTGACGGATAGCGTTCGCGAACAATTTATTTTAGCCAATATCGTTGAGCGTCACAAACAACAGATCAACCACAATGCATTTGCAGTATATGTGCAAAACATATATCATGAAATCTTTCGAAATTCCAAAATTATGTTACGGAGAGCCAATCGACATGGCAATCATAGACCAAATCAATGACGGGATCAAAGAAGCTATGCGTAGCCGAGACACGTTACGCCTTGGGGCATTGCGCATGTTAAAATCAAAAATTTTAGCTGCGGATGCTCGATGTACACTGCCCGACAGCGAAGTCATCAAGCTCTTCAAAACCTATTTTGGTAACTTACAAGAAGCTCTCGAACAAGCTCGGTTGGCCAATCGCGCTGATATGGCAGATCAATTACAAAGCGAAATGAAAGTGGTTGAAGAATTTCTTCCCAAGGCTTTATCTGCCGAAGAAACTAAAAAGATTGTAATTCAAGCGATTTCCGAATCTGGTGCTGCGACAAAGAAAGATTTAGGTCTTGTCATGAAAGCAATTATGAAAATCAACAACTCAGTCGATGGTAAACTCGCCAAAGAACTCGCCGATCAACTCCTCTCCTAACCAACGACCTAATCACTTTCGACTTCATTACCCTCCTCAATAGGAGTCAAGCGATTCAAATCTCTTCGTACATATTCAATTGCATCTAACGTCGTCCAACGATTCCTAGAGTCAATTTGCAAAAGACCGATCACCGCCAGACGCAAAGACTTCGGAATATATCTAAAATTCAAATCCCGTTGTAATTTAGCATTTAATAACTGTTGGCCATCTTCGACTAACTGACAAACTGCAAAAGTCATGCGATCAAATCGCGCATCAGGGCCTTCCGCTCCTGGATACATAGCATAAAAATCTCTCAAGCCTTTTGTAAGTAAAAAATGCAAAACGCGCCCCAACATCCACGCATCATTTTTCATTGTGATGTCTTTAGAGGAAATGGTAATTGCCTCATCTACTTGCAGAAATGTCTCTGGAGCTAAATACTCCAAAGCATTCACTGGGATACGAAATAGGCTGTGTTGTTTTGCCTGTTGTGCATGACGAAGTCCCGAAAGAACCAAAGAAAAAGATCTAACTCCTAGTTGATTCTGTTTCCGTAATAAAATCGCATCTGGATTTAAGTTAAAATGTACGATATTTTTATCATGTAAACAAAACACTGCCTGAATTAAATCATAAGCAAGAAACGGCAATTGACGTTCTAATATTTCCCCGCCAACCTGTTCATTGAAATAACCTGAATAAACGGCCTCCCGTAAGGTACCATGCGGACACAACTCTTGAACAGCGTATGCCACTTTAAATGCCGCAGCTTCAATCAAACAAAAATCCGTGTGTACTGTTGCATTGAGACCTGCAACCCTTACTCTAACTCTCTCTTGCCTAATGATACACTCTTTAGCCATCTGATTTGGAAGGCGCACGACTTTTACGGTGCGGGCTTTCCCATCCGAACCCCAACCCAATATCCGGCCTGCAGCCAATTTAAATTGAGGAAATAATGCAATCAGCAAAGTATGCATTTCACCTCGTCTAAAAACTAAAACGCGAATTGCATCATGAGGCTGCTGTACAACGAAACTGGCCGCATAGTTTTCGGACCATGCAGCGCTTTGATCGCGAAGCAATGAAAAAACGATATTGGCTCTTGCCTGCAAGGTGCTATTAATAGCCTCTGAACGAGCGCGCACCCTCTGCGAGTAAGCAACGACTTGAGCTTGACTTTGAGCTGCAATAAAATCGGGAGCTCCTAAATATTGAACTCCCATACGCGGGGATAATGGCGGTGTAGACATTATCGAATAATCAGCAAAGCAAAGACAAAGGCGAAAAGCGAAAAGGATTCGACAATGCCCAACGCTGCAAAAGCCTTACCAAAAATCGCCGGTTGTTTCGCGGACGCTTGAATTGCCGTAGCTGCGCACATACCTTGATAAATCGAAGAAACCATGATCGCCAAACCGACAAAAAAACCGATGCCTACCCCACTGATCGCAGTCAATGTTCCAGCTCGGATTGAATCACGCATCAAAATCATCAAAATAAACCCGTAAATCGACTGCGATGACGGAACCGCAGAAAGACCAATAAATTTACCATGTCCCTCTTCTACGCGAGTCATGACTGCATGCGATGCCATTCCGGCAATACCGCATCCAACCGCGCTGCCTAAGCAGCCGAGGCCAAGAACAATGCCCGGGCCAATCATACCAAAATCCATAAGTGCTTCCTCATTTAGATCGTTTTAATCGTAACGGATTGAAAAGTTTTCCGCCTCCATCAAAGCTGTAGTGATACCACTCAAGAAAATTCAAACGAAGACCGTGGATCACGCCTCCCATGATGGCGACTGTAATATTGCTCAAATGACCAAAGAAAATAGTAATCACACCGGCAAATAAATTCATATTTAGCCCTAGCTGATTGAACGTTCCGGCCATGATCATTCCCGCTAATGCGAGCGCATAAAGGCGAAGATAAGATAAAACATCGGCAAATACTTGCACAACGTTCATCAATTCATGAAACGCTCCCCATTTTTTTTGCCACAAAGCAGCCAAAAATGCGATAGATATGCCTCCATAAACTAAGATTTCCCCGATCATGTAGGCTGTCTGTTTGGGTATCAGTCCCATAAAATTAATTAACGTACTGCAGTTTAAGATCTTAGGAAAGAACAGATACCCACCGACCATAAAAATCACCCAGCCGAAACCTGACCAATTGCGCGTTAAATAACGCAAAAATGAAAGAGATAAATGTAAAATTCCGACAAGGATTGAAAATTCCATCAAAATATTGTCGTAGAAAGTAACTAAAGCTTCATAGCGAATCATTCCATCTTCAAGTTTGGATGCTTTCACTAAAAAGTCATGGCCATCTACCGCTGTTGCAACATCGGGATATTCTTTAACATATTCCTGGTATACATCGTCTTTCAAAGAATAATGATACTCAGCTTTTTTCTGTGCTAAAAAATGCAAAAACGACATCTTGCGGTATGGATTGTTGGGGCCAATTTCAATACCGAAAAAGGACGCTGTGGCAGCCCCCCAAATAATGCAGCCGGTTGCTACAATTAAGACTAGTTTTACAAATCGTTTAAACTGTCCGCCGATACTTGGAAACTTCCATTTTAAGTATAACCCAAGCGCTAAATATATTAACCCATATCCCGCATCGGAAATGATCATGGAAAAAAAGAGGGTAAAAAAGACCAATACCCAAGAAGAAGGGTCTTTATCTGTTGGAGCCGGGATATCATATACATGAACCAAGTCTTCTCCAATTTTACCCGCATTTTGATTTTCCATGCAGGTAGGCACCCGATCGCATTCTTCAATGCAAATCTCTTCGAAAAATACATTCAGTCCTTCAACCAAAGCTATAAGAGATTTCATTTTATTTTTGGGGACCCACGCTTCAATTGCAAACATAGTATCCGATAAATGGGTCTCAGCGTCGTGTTTTGCCCATTTGAGATTATACTCATTTAAGAAATTGATTAATCCATCTTGCAATCGCGGCAATGTATTAGCGTAGAGTCTAATTTCAATCTCTAGCTGAGCTAATTGATCTAAAATATGGTAAAGCCGCTCTTTGAGAGCTCCCAAGGGACGTTCAATCAAAATTTCAGCCATTTTAGGATATTGAACAGGCTCTTTGTTGATTGCCGTAAAATAATCCAAATCGTATTCCGTACCGACAAAAATCAGTTCGGGGGGCAATATCATCTCGCGAGCTATCTGACTTTTCATGCAAAAAAATTGAATCACTCTTTTCGCATCTCGCTGCAAAGCCTCAATATCAGTTTTTGCAAAATCGCCAAAAACAGCCACTCTGGCGATTTCTGAAGAAACCAATCTTTTTTCTTCTGTCAACTGTTCATGTGTTTGATTGAGTTGAATTAGTTTTTCAGCAAGTTCTACCGAATCGATTGGAGTTTCAGGAGCTTCTAGTGTATGAATAATGTGTCTTTTAGCAATGCGAATCGCCATTAAAATAGTCTTTGCTTCGTCTGGCAGCTCTAAAGATTTCTTATGAGCAGCCCCAAGAAATTCTAAAAAACCCGCTCTTTGAGACAACTCAAAAAAACGATCCATCTCTTCTTTTGCGCCGTAAATGAGTACTTTATGCAATTGAACAATCATTCGGACGCCTCCATCTTCATCTTTGCAACCTTAGCCTGTGCCACGGAAGCCAATTGTTGATCGCCAAGGAAAATTCGGATTTTTTTAATGTTTTCTTCCGAACGGGGAATCAAAATTTTTTCAAACAAATTAACGCGAATAGACACTTCTCGCAATTCTTTTTCCAACGCGCGTTTCTTCTCTTCTTCAACGTTCACCTTTTCACGGCAAATCACCCATGCTCTCAATAATTTTACCGCTGAATCCGTCCATATCGGAGTATCGAATAAAAAATAATCTGCTTCATGAAAAATCACGGTTTCAAACGTTGGAATTTCTACACCGGCTATATTTTCGTAATGTTTTTTTACATGAGCTACTTGCGCGTAGTCAACGACATTGCATTGACATTTTTCCACTAGCAAAGGAGAAAAATCATCAACTACGCTGCGCGCTTGCGCCAAGGCTTCTTTTAGCTGAATAATCTCTGCCGTCGTTTGGTTTACCTCAAATTGAAGCATCGCTTTTTTCAACTGCAAAGTTGGCAGATACCGCTCGAATAAATTCAAGCGATCCTGTTGTACGCGCAACTCATTTTTCGTCAGCTTCAATAAAGCCACGTTCAACGCCCCGCCGGCCAATATTTATCACAGACCGATTTTTTCATCCCGACCTCTTCCACATCAAAACACTCAGCTAGAGTTTGCCATCCAAGATCTAACGCTTGTTCTAATGGCAAATTGACCTGCAAGTCCATCATCCGTTGTTCAAACAAGTTGCAATAGCGCAAAAGCTTTTCATCCCAACGAGATAACCGGAACCCCATCCCTTGGCGTTCACGAGCTTTTTTCGAATCGGCATACAAACGGATCATTGCGTTCGCTAAATCCCCGTGATCATCCCGCGTCACTTTTCCAATCACCAGCTGTTTCAAGCGAGATAAAGAACCGAACGGATCGATCGCCGACCCATGCAAATAAAATTGTCCTTCTGTGATATATCCAGTATTGTCAGGAATTGGATGAGTTACATCGCCGCCGGGCATCGTCGTCACAGAAAGTACTGTAATCGAACCACTGCCTTCAATATCGACGGCTTTTTCATAGCGCGATGCTAAATCGGAATACAAAGACCCAGGATACCCGCGATTCGATGGAATCTGATCCATGGTGATAGCGATTTCTTTAATCGCATCAGCAAACGCGGTCATATCAGTCAATAATACTAAAACGTTTTTCCCTTCGAGAGCAAATTTTTCCGCGCAAGCTAACGCCATATCAGGAACCAGCAAACACTCCACAGGAGGATCGATCGCACGGTGAATGAACATCACAGTTTTTTCAATTGAGCCAGCTTTTTCTGCATTATCAATGAACGCTTGATAATCATCAAAGCGCAGTCCCATCCCGCCGATCACGACGACATCAGAGTCGGTTTGATTGGCAATTCTCATCATCAAGGCATTATAAGGTTCTCCTGCGACCGAAAAAATAGGAATCTTCTGCGAGCGAACCAAACAATTGAAGACATCGATCATCGGGATGTTGGTTCGAACCAACTCTCTTGGAATGATTCTTTTCACCGGATTGAACGATGGAGTTCCAATTCCAATTTCCTCGCCAACAACTTCTGGGCCCTCATCGATAGGCTGGCCGGCTCCGTTGAGCCTGCGCCCCAACAACATATCGCTGAACACAGCCTGAATTTGATGCCCCAGGAAAGTCACCTTATCGCCAGTTGAAATTCCACGAGTACTTTCAAATACCTGCAAAGTGACAAGATCATCTTTAAAACGCAATACCGACGCGTAAGTGAACGTGCCGTTTTTCTTTTCTACGCGAGCCACCTCGCCCAAAGAGACGCCTTGTGCGACAACCGTAATGAGGTTCCCCCGCATATCGACGATTCGATCATATACTTTGCGCATGAGCACCTCTAGAAGCTATTGTTTCTTTCACTGCGGCGATTGCCTCTTTATATTGTTTAGTTTGGAAAGGCAAAAAGTTGATATTTTTCATATCGTTTTGCAATCCGAGGAAAAAGATCCTCGCGGCATCATGGCTATCAAAATCAAAGCGCGCCTCAAAAAGCTCATGAATCAGAGTAAACATGTCCACTTGCCGATCCAAAGGACAGTACGCATCTTCTTTATCGAAGGCATTTTGCTGCAAATAGCAAAAATCGTACAATTCCCCCTTCAAATAAGTGAGCATATCCTCTAAAGCAATCCCCTCTTCTCCAACCACTTCCATCCGCTTGCCGATTTCATCGCTTTTACGCAGCAAATCCGCGCACACGCGCACTTTATGCTCCCAACCGGATAAACGGCCATTGAGTTCAGCGGAGACTGGCCCTAAATATTTTGTCCAAGAAATCAATGGATCTACCGCAGGATAACGCCGCGCATCGGAACGAGCCCGAGACAAACCGTGAAAGGCACCGACAATCGCAAGAGATGCCTGCGTAACCGGCTCTTCAAAGTTCCCGCCCGCTGGCGAAACGCTTCCGCCAATTGTCAACGACCCCTGTTTATCGCCGATTAGTTCCACAACGCCGGCGCGTTCATAAAAAGCTGCAATCCTAGAAGCCAAATAAGCGGGAAACGCCTCTTCGCCAGGAATTTCTTCCAATCGCCCTGACATTTCGCGCATGGCTTGCGCCCAACGCGAAGTTGAATCGGCAAGCAGCAGAACATCGAGCCCCATTTGACGGTAATATTCTGCAATCGCCGCGCCCATATAAACAGACGCTTCCCGAGCCGCTACCGGCATCGATGAAGTATTGCAAATCATCACGGTCCGCTGCATGAGAGGCTCGTTAGTATGAGGATCTGTCAATTCAGGAAAAGTCTTCAATACCTCCACCACTTCTCCCGCGCGCTCTCCGCAAGCCACAATCACGACAATATCGACCGCCGAGTATTTAGATAAGTGGTGCTGCATCACCGTTTTACCGGCGCCAAACGGCCCCGGAGAACAAAAAGAACCGCCTTTCAATACAGGAAATTGCGTATCGATAATTCTCAATCCCGTATCCATCATGCGCGACGGACGGACTTTTTTTCCCTCAATCAATGGCGCTTTTACCGGCCAACGCTGCAGCATGGTAAACGAATGCTTAACCCCTTGTTCATCGACACCCTCGGCGATCACTTCATCAATGCGGTAATTACCGCTATGCGCAACCGAAGTGATCTTCACCTTGCCAAAGACCGAAAACGGAACCATAATTTGGTGTTTAAAACGCTCTTCCGGAACCCAGCCCAAAGAGTCGCCTCTTTTCAACAAATCGCCGCTTTTAGCCAAAGGTTCAAAAGCCCATTTTTTCTCCCGATCCAAAGGTGGCAGATAAACCCCGCGCGACATGTAAACGCCCGTTTTTTCAGCCACATTTTCCAATGGATTTTGCAAGCCGTCAAAAATGGTCTTTAATAAGCCCGGTCCCAATTCTGCTTCCAGTAAGTGATCGGTAAATTCCACTGGCGCGTTGAGCCGAACGCCGCGAGTATCTTCAAATACCTGCACTTTTGCCATCGTACCTGCAATTTCAATCACCTCAGCCAAAAGCGAATCATTGCCAGCTCGCACCAGAGCGACCTCTCCTTGGCGGATATTGCCCTCAAAGCGAATATGGAGCAGGTTGCCAAACGCCTCAATTACCGTTCCGGTAGCGTGTATTTTTTTATTCATATTTGCTCAAGTCTTCCATGATTTTGCGCCCCTCTTCCGATTTCAAACCATCCCATGATTCGGCAATGATAAGCCGAGCGAGGTAGTTTAAAATGCGATCTGGGGTAAAGTGTTGATTTTCGGACAATTCCTCATATTTATTAAAGCGAAACTGCAACTCTGCCTGAAAAAGTTGCTTCGGATCGTCTTTGTAACGCTCAAATGAAGCTTTCAGCATTTCATATTCTGATGGAGGGATATAATCTTGCGCATCTTTTTGCGCTAAAATATCGGCTACAAAAGGATCGGTTGGATCTTCAAATTGCAATTCGCGCGCGACATCTCGGCTGAGATATTTTGAACGCAAAGCGCACAACACTAAGCGAACCTCGCGTTCCAGCGCGTAACTTTGTCCCACAAAACCGCTGTGAGATTCCCGATAAAGAGAAGCGTAAAGAGAAGCAAAATAACGCAGGCGCTCTCTTAAAGAATCATAGCGCTCCAGAAAATCTCCGACAAAAACCGGCAGCTGTTCTCGCACTAAAAGAGCCTCTTCTAGCTCTTTTGCGCTAAAATTACCCCGTTCATCTAAAGGCAAACCCAACCACAATGCAGCGATATTCGCCACATCAATCGGACGAAGCATAGCCGCCACTTTTTGCAAATCGCCCTCTCGGAGATTTTCATTGAGTAGAATCTTCAAATCTACAAATGACAGTTCTGGAGCCTCGCCTAATGTAAGCGGAGGTAGCGCAGCCCCTACGAAGTAGTAATCGCACAGCGGGTTCATACCTGAAATACAAGCTCACGTAAATCTTTGCGGATATATCCTGCGACTAGCTCTTTTACGACTTTATCGGAAATATCGATCGTAATCTGCCGTCCTGCCATCCGAATTTGCACTCCCCCGTCGAAGCTACCCAACTCAACAGTGTGATTTTTTAGCCGTTCCAAAACATTTTTAGCCAAAAGAGAACTAATTGAACGCGGCTGCATCGATTTAGGAATCAGAACCTCAAAGTCTTCCTCAATCCCCTGCTCCTCTAAAGAGCGCATAAAGCTTTGAATCAATTCTACGATGAGTTGAGGGCTGGACATCTCTTTAGCTACCATTTCAGCCAGCGCCTCCGAAAACAGCTTCTGTTCGATTTTTTGTTTCAAAGTTTCCACGGTTTGGCGGCAAGCAAGAGTTAAAGACGCTTGAGCCACTTTTTGTTTTTCCTCAATTGCAAGCCGCGCCTCTTTTTGGATTATTTCGGCCTGCTGCCTTGCCTCGCGTACGATTTCAGCAGCCTGAGATCTTGCGTTTTCCAGCAGTTCCCGAACCTCTTGTTTAGCCGGTTCGATCGTCTCTTTGCGGATTGCGTCGCAAATCTTTTGAATTTTGTCTTTTCCAGATTCTAAATTTTTCATCCGCCAACCATAATTTAGTCATATACTCCAATTGAAAAGCACCTTTAAAAAGCACCTTTGCCCGAGCAAAGCGATTTTGCAACTGGCTCGCATCATTTATACCGATTGAAATCAGCTCCACTAACAGATTCTACAACTCATCGCATTTCTGCTCAAGAAATGGAAAATAGTAGCCAATAAAATCTGCTTATGCGAATAGGAAGAATATGAAAAGATTGACCCTCACCATCACCCTTCTTTGCTTTACCGGCTCGCTTTTTGCCCAAGAAAAAGAGCAGCCGCCCGCTGTCCCTGCGCCCATTGCACAGCAAGCAGCCGCTCCCATCGAAAAAACAGCCCCGCAGCGCTGCAACAGTGAACCGCCCGGTTACATGACCCGCGATACCACCGCGATTTCAATGATGGGCTGGGGCCTTCTTCTCGCCATCGGCATTGCTACCTTTTGTTCTTTGACCGAAAAAAATGCCACAAAGGATGCCAACTAATGAAATACTACCTGCCGCTGTTCCTTTCCGTCCTTTCTCTTTACGCCGAGCAAGCCCCGCAGCCCTCTTCCGCCCCCGCCATTGAAGAGCTCCATGAAATTCCCGTTCCGCCTCCACCGCCTCAAGCAAAAGACTATACCGCGCAAAACTGGGCATTTGCCGGAGGCGCGGCCGCCGCTGCCGCCATTGGCATCGTTTTAGTCATCATCAATCAAGGAGAATCGGCGCACGCTCCCATTCCTTGAACGAACCGGTTGCAACACCACTTTGCTTGAGAAAATCGATGATTTTTATGGCAAATTCATTTTGCAATTGGCTCTAAATTCACAAAAATTGTTATGCTGGTCAAAAAATGAGCAAGAATCAACTCGAATTACTCAAGCAAATGACGACAGTAGTTGCCGATACGGGCGACTTTGAGTCCATTCGCGCCTATTCACCGACAGATGCCACAACCAATCCCTCGCTGATATTTCAAGCCGCGCAGCAACCCCAATACAAGCATCTCGTCGACGAAGCAATTCGCTCCGGCAATGGCAATAAAAACGAAATTCTCGATCGCATCTTTGTCAATTTCGGGAAAGAAATCCTCAAAATCGTTCCCGGCCGCGTTTCGACTGAAGTCGACGCTCGCCTTTCCTTTGATTTACAAGGCAGCCTAGCCAAGGCTCGCCACATCATATCCCTTTATGAAACAGCCGGCATCAATCGATCTCGGGTTCTCATCAAACTCGCATCCACCTGGGAAGGGATTCAAGCCGCTGCGATTCTAGAAAAAGAACATATTCATTGTAATATGACTTTACTTTTCAGCCTAACCCAAGCCGTTGGCTGCGCTGAAGCGCACGCTACACTCATATCCCCTTTTGTCGGCCGCATCCTTGACTGGTACAAAAAAAACACCGGAACACCATCCTATACTCCAGCTGAAGATCCCGGAGTACGTTCTGTCACATCCATCTACAATTATTATAAAAAGTTCGGATACAAGACGCAGATTATGGGAGCCTCTTTCCGCAACAAAGATGAAATCACCGAGCTTGCCGGCTGCGATCTTCTCACGATTGCCCCTGCGCTGCTTTCCGAGCTAAACGGTTGCACCGCCCCCCTCCCCCGAAAACTCTCTCCATCCACTGCAGCTTCGCTGCCCATTGAAAAAATCCATCTCGACGAAAAAGCCTTTCGTTGGCAGCTAAACGAAGACCCCATGGCTACCGACAAACTCGCTGAAGGCATTCGCAAATTTGCTGAAGACATCGTCAAACTCGAAGCTCTTTTTGGGATATCGTAAAGTTCCTAAAGAAAACTTCCAGCTTCTGAAGAAGCAGTTAAAAAACTCCATCCCCCAGAAAAATCGATTTTCCCAGGTATTGCAACCCCCATTCTAACCCAAATTATTTTTGGTATAATTTCTTAACTTTAAACCTTACGCAATTAAAATTTTAATGATACAATATTGTTATTAAATAAATAGAACGCGAGGGTTTTTATGAGCGCAATAACAAGTAGATTATCAATACCGGATTGTTCATCGCTAACTAGTAATAATAAACAAAAAATTTTACAAGTTACTAGCAAAGTTACAGCCGTTGCAGCTGTAGCCTTAGCGATTGCAGCAATTGCGGCAGGCATAGCAGCTCCGCTTTCAGCCGTATCAATTATGATGTTAGCGGCCGGCGCCGCTGGTGCAACCGGCATCAGTTTGGGAGCATACATTCGCGCAAACAATATGCTAACGGAAAGCACAGCATCTAGACCAGAAGTTTTTGCTCCACTAGAGCTGTTCGCCCAACAAAGACACGAAGATCCAAAGCCTAATCCTCTAGCAGCAAGAGCATCCCAAACCCCAGAGGAAGAAGGAGCAGTATTCCGTCGTGCTTTGGAGGAGGGTTTGCAGGAGAAGGGAGGACCATACGGCGATCCAAGCACAGCAGCATTCATCGCAGTTGAGAAGAGCAGCAGGAGGAGACCAGTTGCCCCACCTCAAGTGCCTGAAGAGGATGGTGTATTTGATGCCTCCGCCATACTACCCAACTACGGAAAATTGCCAGCGGCAGCTGCGGCGGCCATTCAACAAGATGCGCAATTAGAGGCTGCAGCGGGGGCTGCAGAATTCCGTCCATGACATTCGATGGTTAGGTGACCTTTTCATCAACCACCTTAGGGATTAGTTTTAGAATAAAAAAAAAGGCGAGGGATATTCCCTCGCCTTTTTTTTTGAATTGCGCGAAATAAAACTGTGCTTTACACCACCTCAGATGCGAAATCAAACACCATTTCATCAGCGCCTTGTAGATCGCTAAACTTGTCCCCTTTCATATGATACTGGAAGCCAGTTCCACCAGGTATCATGTGACCCATGATCAGGTTGGCTTTAATATCATTGAGGTTATCCGTTTTGCTTTCACTTGCCGCTTCAGTAAGAACGCGCGTTGTTTCCTGGAAGGAGGCTGCCGATACAAAAGATTCGGTACCAAGCGATGCGCGAGTGATGCCAAGAAGGGTCGGGGCTGCTTGCGCAGGCTTGCCGCCTTCTTCGATCGTCTTGCGATTTTGCTCATGGAACGCCTTCTTGTCGACATCTTCGCCGTGCAAAAATGTGGTGTCGCCGGGATCGGTGATACGCACTTTCTGCAACATCTGACGAGAGATAATCTCAATGTGCTTGTCGTTGATGTCTACCCCTTGTAAGCGGTAAACTTCTTGGACTTGATTCACAAGATACTTCTGCAATTCACGCACGCCGCAAATATCGAGGATCTCTTGGAGAACCACAAGTCCTTCGGTAATTTGCTGACCCTTTACAACCATATCCCCTTTCTGCACGATCAAGTGCTTTGTCAAAGGAATGAGATGCTCTTCTTCCATACCGGTAATATTGTCTCGTACAACCACAATGCGCTTGTTCTTCTGAACGCCGCGGAAGTCCACCTCGCCATCGAGCTTTGCAATCTCTGCAGCGTCTTTAGGACGGCGCGCTTCAAAAAGCTCGGCAACTCGGGGCAGACCGCCCGTGATATCCTTCGTCTTGATTGCTCCGCGCGGCAATTTCGCAAGCACCATACCGGCAGGGACAAATTGCCCTTCTCTTGCGGTAATGATAGCGCCAGACGGAATCGCGTAGGTGCCAACGAGATCTTTGTAATCCGGATCGGTATAAATCGCCACTTGCGGGTGAAGCTCTCCGCGATGCTGCTTCACAACCAGCTCGACTTGACCTGTCTGCTTGTTGACTTCGCGCTGCGTCGAAATTCCTTCCACAAGATCTTCGTACTTGACGTATCCTGGGCGTTCGCAAATAATCGGACTGCTGTGCTGCTCCCACTGGCCAATCTTGACTTTCTTCTTGATCTTGACGCCATCGGCAAAAAGAATCTTAGTGCCCAGCTCAACTTGGAATGACTGAAGCGGTTCGATCGACTTATTGCTGAGAAGCTTTTTATAGTCCTCAAGTGTTCTGCCTTCATCTCGAACAACCATTACAGAGCCGTTTTTGTTCAGCGCCAACCAATGTCCTTCTTCGTTTTGTACAACGCGAAGATCCATGTAGACGATGACGCCATCGTGCTCGGAAATCAGCTCGGGGCTGAGACCTGCAGACGCGATACCGCCCAAGTGGAACGTTCTCATGGTGAGCTGTGTTCCGGGTTCACCGATCGACTGAGCAGCGATAATGCCAATTGCCTCTCCAAGGCCGACTAAATTGCCGGTCGCAAGGTTCAATCCATAGCATTTAGCGCAAATGCCGCGGCGGCTTTCACAGGTGAGAGCCGAACGAATGCGGACGCTTTCAATGCCTGCGTCGTCAATCGCTTCTGCTTGTATCGCCGAAAGAATATCTCCGGAACGAGCGAGCAGCTTGGTGCTGTCGCCAGGCTGGTAAATATCATCGAGCACTGTACGACCAAAAATACGATCTTTCAATGGCAGGAGTTCTTCATTGCCTTGCTTGATCGCCATAACTTCAATGCCGTTCAATGTACCGCAATCATCGCGGGTGACAATAACGTCTTGGGATACGTCGACCAAACGTCGTGTTAGATATCCTGAGTCAGCCGTTTTCAACGCTGTATCGGAAAGACCTTTACGGGCTCCGTGAGTTGAAATGAAGTATTCCATAACAGTCAAACCTTCTCGGAAGTTAGCCGTAATCGGAGATTCGATGATCTCGCCTGATGGGCGAGCCATCAAACCGCGCAACGCTCCGCTCTGACGAACCTGAGATTTATTGCCGCGAGCTCCGGAGTCAACCATCAAATACAACGGATTGAGGTGGCCGCTAGTCGTGTCAAAAATCAGCTTAAAGAGATCATCTGAAAGTTTATCGGAAACTTCCGTCCAGATACTAATAATCTTAGAGTGTCTCTCGCCTTCAGTAATGATACCATCTTCATACTGCTTTTTCACAACAGCTACGCGCTTATAAGCCTCTTCCAAGACCTGTTTTTTGTGGCCTGGTACTTTAATATCGCACATACCCATCGAAATGGCCGCTTTCGTCGCTTCGGAGAAGCCCAAGTTCTTCATCTTATCGAGGAACTGAACGGTCGCTTCCAATCCGAGTTTCTTATAGCACTCCAATACGAGTTCCGAAAGTCTCTTCTTGCGCAAGACGTAGTTTTGGAAACCCAATCCTTTTGGCACGATCGTATTGAACACGACTCGACCAGGAGTTGTTTCGACAATGCCGCCATCCACGCGCACTTTAATTTTCTCGTGAATATACATTCCGCGACCTAAATGCTCGCGACGGCCTGTCTTTTCTTTTCCTTGCTCATCATACCAAATCCAGCTTCCGCTAGAATGAAGCGCCATGAGAACTTCTTCGGGACTTGCAAAAACTTTTACCTTTGCATCTTTGCGATCGGGATGAACGACCGGATCATGCATGAGGTAATAAAGACCTAAGATCATGTCCTGCGAAGGAACAGTCACCGGTTTACCAGACGATGGCAAGAAGATGTTATCTGGAGCCATCATCAATAATTTTGCTTCTAACTGAGCTTCGATTGAGAGCGGAATGTGAACAGCCATCTGGTCGCCGTCAAAGTCCGCGTTAAACGCCGGGGTTACAAGCGGGTGAATTCGGATCGCTTTACCTTCGATCAAAACAGGTTCGAACGCTTGAATACCAAGGCGGTGAAGCGTAGGAGCACGGTTGAGAAGCACAGGGTGGCCTTTAATGATCTCTTCCAATACGTCCCAAACTTCAGGAGCTTGCTTTTGAATCATCTTCTTAGCAGAGCGAATCGTGTAAACATAACCGAGGTCTTTGAGTCTTTTCACAATGAACGGCTCAAAGAGATCTAGTGCCATCTTCTTAGGCAAACCGCACTGATTGAAGCGCAATTCAGGCCCAACGACGATCACAGATCGGCCGGAATAGTCTACCCGTTTTCCGAGCAGGTTTTGACGGAAGCGTCCTTGTTTACCTTTGAGCATTTCGGAAAGAGCTTTCAACGGACGGTTGCCGGCGCCCATGACGGGATGGCCATGGCGGCCGTTGTCAAAGAGGGCATCGACAGCTTCTTGCAGCATGCGCTTTTCATTGCGGATGATGACGTCTGGTGTTTTCAATTTCAAAATCGATTTGAGTCGATTATTTCGGTTGATAACGCGTCGATACAAATCATTGAGATCCGAAGTCGCAAAACGTCCGCCATCGAGGGGAACGAGTGGGCGTAAATCGGGAGGGATGACGGGAACGCAAGACAAAACCATCCAATCGGCTTGGTTTGTCGAGCTAGCATAACCTTCCACAATTTTCAGCCTCTTAGCCAGCTTCATTCTAGCCTGCATCGACTTGGTCTTGCGCAATTTATCTTTTAGATCGATAACAAGACCGCTGAGATCTTCTGTTTTCAAAAGTTCTTGAACTGCTTCGCCGCCCATCATCACTTTGAATCCATCGCTGCCCCATTTTTCTTGAGCTTCGCGGTATTCATTGTCATTGAGCAGTTGTTTCTTCTGCAGTTCGGTTCGACCGGGATCTGTCACGACATATTCTTCATAATAGATCACGCGTTCAAGATCTGAAGTCGACATACCCAAGATATTGCCAATACGAGATGGCATTGTCTTGAAAAACCAAATATGAACAACAGGAACAGCTAGGTCAATGTGAGCCATTCGTTCGCGTCTTACCTTCGAAATGGTAACTTCCACTCCGCAACGATCGCAAACGATACCTTTGTGCTTGATCTTCTTGTATTTACCGCATGCGCATTCCCAATCACGAGTTGGCCCGAAGATTTTTTCGCAGAACAACCCGCCCTTCTCAGGCTTGAAGGTACGGTAGTTGATCGTCTCAGGTTTTTTGATCTCTCCGCGAGACCACTGATTGCGGATCACGTCATCCGACGCAATCTTGATCGTCAGTTTATCGAACTGCGACGCTCTTACATCATCATCAGCATCAAACATCTAAAATCCCCTTTCTTCCTACTCGACAAACTCTGTGCGGATATCCAGGCAAAGCCCCTGCATTTCCTTCACAAGCACGTTAAACGACTCTGGCGTTCCTGCCACGAGTGTGTTTTCACCTTTGACAATCGACTCATAGATTCTAGTTCTTCCGGCGACGTCATCCGACTTAACGGTGAGCATCTCCTGGAGAAGGTGAGCAGCTCCATATGCTTCAAGCGCCCATACCTCCATCTCCCCGAACCTCTGACCGCCCATCTGCGCTTTACCGCCGAGCGGCTGCTGCGTAACGAGCGAATACGGTCCAATTGAACGAGCGTGGATCTTATCAGCTACCAAGTGGCTCAATTTCAACATGTAGATGTATCCGACGACAACACGGTTGTCAAAACGCTCTCCGGTACGGCCATCATACAAATAGGTTTTGCCATCGAGGAACATGGTTTGATCCTTCATCATCTCCCAAATCTTCGACTCAGGGAAGCCTTCAAACACTGGGCTCTTAACATAGATACCTGCTTGTTTAGCAGCATATCCGAGGTGTGTTTCAAGAAGCTGTCCCATGTTCATACGAGACGGTACGCCGAGCGGGTTCAGAATAATTTCGATCGGCTGTCCATTTGGCAGATAAGGCATATCTGCTACAGGTACCAAATTCGAAACCACCCCTTTGTTACCGTGGCGGCCGGCCATTTTATCGCCCACTTGCAATTTACGTTTCGTTGCGACATAGACTTTTACTTGACGGATGACACCCGGGTCGAGATCGGTATCGCCTTTGCGCATAAACTCGATCTCAGTTTTATATTGGTTCTGCAATGACTGCAGGGCCATTTCAAACTCGCGCAAGGTTTTCTTCAGCTCGACATAGATATCTTTGTCGGCCATTAAAAGATCTTCCGCTTTCTCCCCTTCTAGCGTCTCAATCATCTCTTGAGAAATCACCGCACCTTCCTCTACGATCATTTCACCTGTTTTGCGGTGCATGATTGGAGCCGGAGCTTTTTCATTCATCAAGAGCGCGCCCAATTTTTCATGGAACTCTAGTTGCAGTTCCCCTTCTTTCGTGCGATATTCGCTGTGGATGTCCTTGATGCGGCTCGCTTCTTCAACCAATTCATCATCGGTTTTAGACAGACGATCTCTTCGCGAAAAGACTTTTACATCCATCACGACCCCTTCTGTACCAGGCGGCGCAGTAAGAGAAGCATCTTTTACATCTGCAGCTTTTTCGCCGAAAATTGCCCGCAGCAATCTCTCTTCCGGAGACAACTCGGTCTCAGATTTAGGAGTGATTTTTCCTACAAGGATTTTGCCGGGTTCAACTGTTGCGCCAACGCGGATGATTCCGTCATCGCCCAAGTCTTTCAACTGCTCTTCCGATACGTTTGGAATATCTTTTGTGATCTCTTCTTTTCCAAGTTTCGTGTCGCGAGCGGTTAACTCAAACTCTTCGAGATACAAGGAAGTAAAATAATCCTTCTTGATCAACTCGTTAGAAATGATGATCGCATCTTCGTAGTTGTAACCGAGCCATGGCATGAAAGCGACAAGTACGTTTTTCCCAAGCGCAATCTCCCCTTTATCGGTGGCGGAACCGTCAGCCAGAATGTCTCCGGGCTTCACTACAACTCCGACATTGCAAAGCGGGGTTTGGTTAATGCAGGTTCCGCTGTTTGAACGGAGAAATTTTTTCAGCGTATAAGTGTGTTTGTTCAACGGGTTGTCTTTTGGAGCAACGACGATTTTAAAGCCGTCTACATACTCCACTACTCCGTGTTCTGTACACACAATTACCGCGCCCGAGTCTGCCGCAGCGCGAGCCTCAAGACCTGTACCCACATAGGGGGCATCGGTAATGAGAAGGGGCACTGCTTGACGCTGCATGTTCGAACCCATGAGCGCTCGGTTAGCATCGTCGTGTTCGAGGAATGGGATCAAACCGGCGACGATCGACACGAGTTGTTTGGACGAAACGTCCATGTGCGTGATCTTCGCAGTTTCGATTTCCATTGGCTCGCCGGCTTTGTGCGCCCAGCAAAGGTGTTCGCTGAACATGCCGTAATTGTCAAGCGGAGTCGACGCTTGCGTAATGATATGATGGGTCTCTTGATCGGCAGTCATATACTCGATTTCTTCGGTAACAACGCCTTCTCTAACCATTCTATATGGAGTTTCAATAAATCCAAACTCGTTGATTTTCGCATAGGTTGAAAGCGAAGTAATCAAACCGATGTTCGGACCTTCGGGTGTTTCAATCGGGCAAATACGTCCATAGTGAGATGGGTGAACGTCGCGGACTTCAAAACCAGCTCTTTCGCGATTTAAGCCGCCAGGCCCTAAGCAAGAAAGTCGACGTTTGTGCGTCAGCTCAGATACCGGATTGGTCTGATCCATAAACTGAGAGAGCTGAGATCTTCCAAAGAAATCTTTCAGAACTCCCGCTAGTCCTTTAGCAGAGACAATTTTACCAGGAGTCATCGTATCGGATGAGAAATCAAATAAATTCATTCTCTCCTTAATGATTTTCTCCATACGAGCTAATCCGATGCGGCACTGATTTTGCACCAGCTCGCCTACAGATCGCACACGGCGGTTTCCAAGGTGATCGATATCATCGACAAATGCGTGCTCATCGCCCATTTTCAGACGTACTAAATATTTTAGAGCTTCAATGACGTCTTCTTTCTTGAGTGTTACGACATTGAGGTCTTCATCTGAAGTTCCCAAGCCTAACTTTCTATTGAGTTTATAGCGACCAACGCGGCCAAGATTATAACGTTTTGGGTCGAAGAACAGACGCATAATCGCTGAACGGGCATTGGATAATGTGGGTGGTTCGCCCGGGCGGATTTTGCGATAGAAGTCTTTTAAAGCAGATTCATACGAATCGGTTGTATCTTTACCGAGCATTTTAATAATCGTATGCGTCTCATCAGCTTCTTCCGCAACGCGAATCGCTTGAATTCCTTCATCGACCATGCGTTTAAGCATCGCTGTAGTGAGTTTTTCGCCTGCTTTACCAAACACCAAGCCGGTCTGCTCGTCGACGACGTCTTCAGCTAGAATCTTACCTGTGAGTTTGACAAAATCTTTTTCCGATTTGATTTTGACTTTGACTGTCTCAAAGAATTCTTCAATGATATCTGCGTCTGAAGAATAACCTAGAGTACGGACAAACGTTGTGGCCAAAATCTTACGGCGCCGTTTTTTACGGTCGATATAGATGTAAACTAAATCATTATTGTCAAAGGATGCCTCGAGCCAGCTTCCGCGATATGGAATCATGCGGAACGAATAAAGCATAGTTCCTTTCGGATGGCGCTCTTGTTCAAAAGAAATGCCGGGTGAGCGGTGGAGTTGGGAAACGATGACTCGCTCAGCTCCGTTGACGATGAAGGTCCCTTTGTCAGTCATGACAGGGATAGTCCCCATATACACTTCTTCTTCTTTAATCCCCGTCTCATCAGTCAAACGGAATTTCACTTTCAACGTTACGTTGTATGTGATTCCTCGACGAATGCATTCTTCGGGAGAATATTTGGGAACGCCCAGATTATAAGATAAAAATTCGAGAATAGTCTTCTCGTCGTACGATTTAATCGGGAAAATTTCGGTGAAAACCTCTTGTAGGCCTACATTTTCGCGCTCATGGGGCAAAAGATGGGATTGGAGGAACTGATTGTACGATTTAATCTGAATTTCAATCAGGTTTGGAAGATCAATGATCTCTTCCCGTTCACGAAAACTCACCCGTTTAGGCGGCTTTTTTAGCATGGGCAACTCCAACAGCAGTATTTACACGAGCTTTAGCGCTCACAAAAAAACAAATAGGCAGAAGTCACCTGAGGTGACCTCTGCGCTATTAACAGTAGCAAAAACACAAAAAATGTTACAGGCCTTTTAAGGTGACTTTCGCACCGGCTGCTGTAAGCTTTTTCTGGATCTCTTCGGCTTCTGCCTTTGGAGCAGATGCTTTGAGCTCTTTTGGAGCTCCTTCGACGATATCCTTCGCTTCTTTCAATCCGAGACCTGTTACTTCGCGGACAGCTTTGATGATGCCGATTTTCTTGTCATCAGGTACTGGTCCCTCGAGGGTAACTTTGAAATCTGTTGAATCAGAAGCTGCCGGAGCTGCGGCAGCGGCTCCTGCTGCAGGTGCTGCTGCAACTGCTGCAGTAACGCCCCATTTCGCTTCTAGTTTTTCTTTGAGTTTAGCCATATCAAGTACAGAAAGCTGGCTCAGCTTTTCTACTAAATCATCTAGTTGTTGACTCATTTTATTTCTCTCCAAATCTTTTTTATGTTGTTTGCTCTGTTTCCTTCAGCGGTCCTGCCATCGCGGCTTCCATAACAGAAAGCGTAAGCGACATTGGCGCCACGAAGAGGCCTATCAATTGAGCTCTCATTTCGTTGAAGCTTGGGAGTTTCGACAGCACAACAATTTCTGCGCCGGGAACTACTTTACCTTCAATTTTTCCGCAAAGGACTTCAAGCAGTTGACCGTTTTCTTCTGAAAAGGTCACCAAAGCTTTTGCCGGGGCTAGCGCGTCTTCTTGATTGATGAATACAATGCCGATGTGGCCACCGAGCAAAGATTCGTCAAACTGAACGCCGGAGTTTTCTGCGGCTTTCAAAAATACGCGTTTACGCACTACTTCAAACAAACTGCCATTTTTTGCCAGTCTGCTTCTGAGTACCCACGAACCGTTCGGGGGAAGTTTCTCATATCGAGTGACGATCATTGATGTAGATCCTTCGATCTTGTCTTTGATCTCATTTAGAAGCAATTGCTTTTCATCTCTCATGAACTTCTCTCCTTATCCGGCTGCAAATTGAGACAAATCAATTTTCAATCCAGGACCCATCGTTGTCGAAAGGTACATCGAACGGAGGAATACACCTTTTGCGCTCGAAGGTTTCGCACGGTTAATCGCCTGCAGAAGAGTTCTTATGTTTTCTGCGAGATTAATGGGTTGGAAGGAAACCTTGCCAACAGCATTATTAATGTTGCCGGTTTTATCGACTTTGAACTCGATTTTACCGCCTTTAGATTCCTTCACTGCTTTAGCGACATCAGTCGTAACAGTTCCAGCTTTAGGCGTTGGCATCAAACCGCGAGGTCCGAGCACTTTACCGAGTTTGCCGAGTTCCCGCATCATATCAGGGGTTGCAACTAACACAGTGAAGTCAGTCCATCCGCCCTTGATCTTCTCGAGAAGATCATCAGCGCCAACAAACTCTGCTCCAGCGTCTTGTGCTTCTTTAGCTTTATCCCCTTTTGCGATCACGCAAACGGTGATTTTTTGACCTGTCCCGTGCGGGAGAGAGACAGTGCCGCGCACTTGCTGATCCGATTTTTTCGGATCGATACCAACGCGCAACGCTACGTTGACCGATTGGTCGAACTTAACGGGCGGCATTTGCTTAAGCAAGTCGCAAGCTTCATCGAGTTTGTAAATCTTTGTTGGATCGATTAATTTATCGATCTCTTTCATTCTTTTCGAACGTTTTGCCATCGATTACCCCTCCACGATGTCGACGCCCATGGAACGCGCAGTTCCCATGACCATCATTAAAGCCGCTTCATCGGATGCAATCCGCATATCTTCAACTTTACGTTTCGCAATTTTGCTAACCTGAGTCTTGGTCAATTTACCGACCTTGTCTCGGTTTGGGATCTTCGATCCAGACTCTATTCCCAATTCCTTGAGGATGAGTCGTGATACAGGAGGTTGTTTCGTGATGAACGAAAACGACTTATCTGCATAAATGGAAATAACTACAGGGAGCAGTTCTCCTACTTTATCCTGAGTTTTCGCATTGAATTCTTTGCAGAACGCCATAATGTTAATCCCGGCCGGTCCAAGGGCTGTACCCACTGGTGGCGCTGGATTGGCTTTTCCTGCCTGAATCTGCAGCTTAATTGTTTTAACGAGTTTTTTTGCCATTTTTTTCCTTTGAGTCTGCGAACGGAGTTACCTCCGTTCTCCTCATTCAATCCAGTTATTAACTGGCGTTCTCGCCAATCGATTGCTCGACTTGCCAGAACTCGAGATCGTCTACGCGTGTATCTCGACCAAAGATCGAGACCGTGACGCTGAGACGTCCCTTTTCGTGGTTGACTTCGGTCACAGTACCGACGAAGTTTATAAAAACCCCATCTGTAATCTTGACGCGATCGCCAACATCGACTTTGTGCTTTTGGACAATCCCTTTCTGACGGTCCTCTAGCTCTTGCATCATATTGCTTACTTCTTTATCCGTAAGCGGGGCTGGCGTTTCGCCGCCCAAGAAATCGATAACACCAGGAACGTTTTTCACAAACGCCCACGAATCATCGTTCAAATCCATTTTTACAAGTAAATAGCCCGGCCACATTCTCTTTTCAGAGATGCGCTGCTGGCCTCGTTTGACTTCAGAGACATTTTCTGTCGGCATCAAGATATCGGTGACTTGCTCAGACATTCCTTTAGACTGAACCGCCTCTTCCAAGGTCTTTTTCACCTTTTTTTCATGTCCTGATATTACTTGAACAACAAACCACTTATGCATTTCCACTTTCTCCTAACCAAATATCAGGCGCGCTACATAGGCGATCAAATCAATCCCGTGGCGTACTGCCAAGTCTGTGAAGTAGATCGCAAAACCGAAGAAAAAGGTAGCCATAATGACCGCTTTTGTTGAGAAAATCAGTTCCTCTTTTGTCGTCCAAGTCACTTTCTTTAGTTCGTTTTGCACTTCTCTAAAGTAGGAAACTTTTTTCTGTTCGGCAATGGCTGTCATTGTTTCTCCTTATCTCTACTACGAGTGCGGAGGGACTCGAACCCCCGACCAGCGACTTTGGAGATCGCTGCTCTACCAACTGAGCTACACACCCACAAAAAGGGTCCTGCAATCAAGAGGACCCTTTACAGAACTAAAATTACTTAATAATTTTAGATACAGTACCGGCGCCGATCGTACGACCGCCTTCGCGAATCGCAAATCTCATACCTTCTTCCATCGCAATTGGGTGAATCAATTCAGCTTCCAATTCGATGTTATCGCCAGGCATAACCATCTCTACACCAGCAGGGAGAGTAACAGTACCTGTTACGTCCGTTGTGCGGAAATAGAATTGTGGGCGATACCCGGTGAAAAATGGCTTATGACGTCCACCTTCATCTTTGTTGAGGATGTAGATAGTCCCTTTGAATTTTGTATGCGGTGTGCATGTTCCTGGAGCTGCCAAGACCATTCCGCGCTCAACGTCTTTCTTGTCGATGCTTCGGAGCAATGCGCCTACGTTTTCGCCAGCGAGAGCTTCATCGAGAATTTTGTTGAACATTTCAAGACCAGTTGCAACGGTGTCTCGTGTTTCGCGGATACCAACGATTTGAATTTTATCGTTCACACGGATACGACCTCGTTCAACACGACCTGTAACCACAGTACCGCGTCCGGAGATCGAGAACACGTCTTCGATTGGCATCAAGAATGGTTTGTCAATTTCGCGAGCAGGTGTTGGGATTTTTTCATCCACTGTTTCCATCAACTTAACGATCGACTCAACATATTGAGCATCGCCTTCGAGAGCTTTCAAAGCTGAACCGCGGATGATCGGCACATCTTTGTAGCCTTTGGACTCGAGAAGTTCTGTCAATTCCATTTCGACGAGTTCAACCAATTCTTCGTCGCCTTTGCCAATCATGTCCATCTTGTTCAAGAAAACAACGATTGCAGGAACGCCTACTTGGCGAGCCAAGAGAATGTGCTCTTTTGTTTGAGGCATTGGGCCGTCAGTCGCAGCAACCACGAGGATCGCGCCGTCCATCTGAGCAGCACCGGTAATCATGTTTTTGACATAGTCAGCGTGGCCGGGGCAGTCTACGTGTGCATAGTGGCGCTTCGCTGTTTCATACTCTACGTGGGAAGCGTTGATCGTAATCCCGCGAGCTTTTTCTTCCGGGGTATTATCGATCGAAGCGTAATCGCGGAATTTCGCGCCGCCTCTTTCAGCGAGCACTTTCGTGATCGCGGCTGTTAGAGTTGTCTTACCATGGTCAACGTGGCCGATGGTACCGATGTTAATATGCGGTTTTTTTCTCTCAAAAGTTTCTTTTGCCATTTCAGTCTCCGTAAGGCTCTAAATTTTTCTTTTTTATCTTGCCCAAGATAGGAATTGAACCTACGACCACATGCTTACCATGCATGTGCTCTACCACTGAGCTACCTGGGCATCCGTTCAAAAGCTTAAGATGTTAAGCGGTTGAGGTAATAAAATCAATCCCAAAAACCAACAATTTACTTTTGGCGGTATACAATCCGCGCTTTGGTTAGGTCATAGGGAGACATCTCCACTGTGACAGTATCTCCGGCATACACCCGAATGTTGCGCATCCTCATTTTACCGCAGAGGTGAGCAATAACGCGCATTCCGTTCTCCAGGACTACGCTAAAATTCATGTTAGGCAGAAGTTCTTCAACCTTGCCCTCCATCTTAATAGTTTCTTCTTTTGCCATATGGTTTTTTGATGGAAATGCCTCTTATGAAATCAGATTGCCCCTATAATTGTCAATCGATTTTAAATTCCCGATCGGTTATCCTCTTCTGTATATGGAGCAAATTCACCTAGAAAAAATCACTCGCATCAAGGAAAAATTTTCCTCATTGCACACGCCGCAAGAGCGCTACACCTACTTAATCGAACTGGGCCGTGCGCTGCCCCCATTCCCAGACCACCTCAAAACGCCCGACAACCTTGTCGCCGGGTGTCAATCGCAGCTATTTCTTCATGCCAGCTGCGACAGCGGCCGCATGCATTTTCTGGGCCAATCCGATGCCCTTATCTCTGCGGGCCTTTGCGCACTTCTCCTCGAAGCTTACAATGATTGCTCGCCGCAAACAGTTTTATTGAATCCACCTATTTTCCTCCAAGAAATCGGCATTTTTGCAGCCCTCTCCCCCACCCGTTCTAATGGGCTTGTGCACATTTATCTAAAAATGAAGTTATTTACCCATTGAGGCAAAGCAGTTTTGCAATATACCTCTTCAGTATACAATTTTTTTCAAGTTGAAGCTAGCTATCAATAAATGGTATAATCTCAGCAAAAAGAGCCAATTATAAAGGCATAACATGGCTATAATCCCTACATTTTATACGCGTGAACATCCCCGTGTTACAATACCCGCGCTCAACCAAAAAGCGCTTTATTATTCTATCGCCTCGGTTGCATCTGCAGTAGCCGGCATCGCCATCCAAACATTTGTACTTGCGATCTATTTGGGGCTTACGCCGATTACCGCCTTACCTACCACTGTTTTTCTTGCATCTATAGCGGCAAGCTCACTACTGATTCAGCTATCTCAAAAAACACGCACGGCAGCTTTAACGTTGTATGCCAATGAGCAATTTGAACAAGTTGTTAACCAAATAGTTGAGAGAAGCGCAACAAGTTCGAGCTCTGAGATTAACGATCAACAACTTACATGCCAGGCTCGGTTTTATGTTATCCAACAAAGTATCGATGCCCTACAGAAACAACTAACCCACTTACAACAGATCGCACAAAGCCGATGTCCATCCAATGAGTACACACCTATCCAAGCCTTCAGAAAAGGACATGATTTACTGGAAACACAGATGCTGCGACTGCTATTACAACAAGCGATCTTAATACAGCATCAAATAGATCCTTCAGAAAATCGTTTGCTAGATCAAATTGGCTCGATTCATCCAGAGCCGTGGGATGTGCGTTGGTTAGGTTTGAATACCAAACAATCTTCGCCTTATTTCCGTTTTCACAATTCCATGAATTTTATTGGCGCAGAACAATTATTATCAGAACACGGCTTGATGGATGCGGAACGCGTCCGGCAATTTTTATTTCCCAACAGTCCTTTCTCTAGTTCACATGAGCTGCCCTAAAGGGTTGTCAAACAATGAACCCCTTTCGAAACTAGGTTCTCTCTAAAGAAGCAACTGCCTCGTTTGACAATCCTTAGCGATTTACGCTTTGAATTAATGAAGCAGCTGCTGCCACGCGAAGCATGGGAAAGGGCTCTCTTAGTACGCCGAGCAAAAAGCTAAAGGAACGTTCGTTTCCAATATTGCCCAGCGCCTCTAAAATATGTAATTTCATTTCGAAATCAGCGCCGGCGTACGCCCCTTGAAGTTCATTGATAACCGTTTCGTCCTTTCCGTACATCGCCAGCACAAGACACGCTTGGAGCCGTACTTGTGGATCGGTGTCGTCTAAGAGTTTTCGTACAACTTCCAGAGCGGTCTCATCACCTTCTTGCAGCAGCATAGCCGCGGCAACGCCGGTAATGCCCCATTTTTTTCTCTGCAAAAATCCCTTTAAGGCATCTAGAGCGCGGGAATCGTTCACCATAGCGAGGAGTGAAACGAGATTCAAACGGGTCATTTGATCTATTGATTCGGGATAGTTTCGAATCTGATCATTGTGGCGCACTTGACTTGGCGCCAACACTTGAAAGAGTGGATTGGGCCTGGTGTCCCACATCCATAGTCGCTTGTCGTTATTCAAAAATTCAACAATGCAATCGCAAGCTGCGCCGACATCTCGCCTTTGGCCAATGAGTCCAAGGGCCATATTTATCTTTACGTAAGGATCTTGGCTATTTGCGAGCGTTGCTGCTGCAAGCGCAGCTCCTCTGTTTCCTGTCGCAGCAGTGGCAGCTGCCGCCAACCTTCGATTTTCACCCATCGAATCGTTCAACCACTTAGTCATCGCAGGCTCTCCTAGCTTGGGATCGACTAGCATCGCCACCCAAGCAGCTGTGATGGCCACAGGTCCATCGTGTTCTTCTAAACGAGGAGCTAGCACTTGCTGAAGTTCTTTATGAGACATTTTCTCTCGATAAAAAAGTCCTAAAGCGTTGAGCGCGGCGATGCGCACGTCGGGATGGGTATCGGAAAGCAATTTCAAAATATCAGATTGTGCCTCTTCTACTTGAAAGTGCAAAGCGACTGCTGCGGCTAAATGGCGCAATCCGGCTCGATTGCTCTGAGCTAATTTTCGAATTTCAGAAATATCGGCCCGATCCCAAATTCGGGTCAATGCTTCAATAGCTAGATGCCGTTCTTCAAACATCGCCTTATCGGAGATGACATAATTTTGCAAAACAGGGGCTAAATGCTTGATTCTCATAATCCCGACAGAACGAATGACCTCAAGGCGGACCATCCACACTTTTTCTTCGCTGAGCATTCGCGCTATCTCATCTTTCAGAGGCGCGTCGGCATATCCAGCCGCCATTTGCACTGCCACCGAACGAAGAACTGCATTGGAATCTCTCATCATGTGCAATAAAATCGGCACAGCTCTCACATCATGGGTCAGATAAGATCCGATCAAGGCGCCGAGCTTCACTCCATACTGCGTTGACATGATCCCTTTTTTTAAAACGCCCCAAGATAGTTCTTCTAGTAAAAACCGATCGCCGACGAGCTCGGGGTGGCCAACAGAGAGATGAGACCAAGCATCTAGCGCCATTTCCTCTTCTCCACCGGCTGACAACGCCTCAATCAAGGCACTCAGTGCCTCTTTGGATTGTGGGAATTGTTCCACTAGCATTTGAGCCTCTTTCAACGCCGAAGAGGCATCGTCGATGAGTAAATGCGCCTGCACTCGACGCACTGCGTCTGAAATCGGATCTGACGCAAAAACATGAGCAGCTAACCCTAAGCAATACAGTATCTTTCGCATAACTATCACATATACCGTATCTCTAAAAAAAAGAAATGGAAAAAATTTACTTGCATTGAGTAGTCTACAAGTCACCATACAAGGAGTAAATTTTTTATGATGAAAAGCTTTTCGCTGCTTGCCGCAGCCACTTTTTCCACATCTCAGCTACTTGCAAATTGTTCTTGCGGATGTCCTATGGAAGCGCCTCCTTGCAAATCATTTTGGATTCAGCCAGAAAACGATATCGGCCTTACGACTTCGGCCGACTTTCTCTATTGGCAAGCCAACCTTGACGGAATTGAATACGGCCAAATTGCCAATTTTTTTGCTAATATTGCGGCTCCACCGGTTTCATCTGCCCCTTATTACGGCAGTTGGTTATATCCTTCATTTCAATTTACCCCAGGAACTCGGGTTAATATTGGTTTTAGGCCTCACAAGGATCGTTGGCAAGTCGATGCAACTTGGGTGTATCTTTCGTCTAATGCTCACGGATCGTCACACAACCCTAATGTCACAGGCGGTGCTGTTGTAGTGCCAATCAACGACATCTCTCAATTGCTTTCTAATAATGGGATCAATGCAAAAGCGATGTGGTGGGCTGACTACAACGCTCTTGATTTAGACATCAATCGAGGCGTTAGTTTCAGCGATGCATTTGGAATCAAAGCGCATTTGGGACTGCGCAGTTTATGGCTCGATCAAAAATACAATGTCTATTCTATTAATCTTTACAACACTGCTCCGGATGTCTTTACAAATGCCAACGCGCACCTCACGCAAAACATTTGGGGAATGGGCCCTCTTATTGGTCTAGATTCACTGTGGAAACTCTGGGGAGGATTTGGACTGGTGGGAAAAGCTTCGTTATCTTTGCTCTGGTCGCATATCCACGCTTTAAGCAAAGGTTATTTTGGCACAAATAATGCATTGATCAGAAAGGAGCTGCAAACGTTTCACACAACGCTGCCAGAAGTAAATATGCTCATTGGCTGCCAATATGACACAGGTATGTGCGGAAGCTACCATTTTTCAGGTCATATCGGCTGGGAATTTACCACACTTTTCAGCGCGAATTATTTAGAAAATGGATACCTCAATCCGGGCAATTTCAATATGAGCGGATTAACCGCAGGCTTGGGATTTGATTATTAGAAACCAATTAGTTCCCTTAGAGGTTGTCACACAATAAACTAGTTTATTGTGTGACAACCTCTAACCCAAATGACCAAGCACTCTTCCCCCGATCAGATGAAAATGCAAATGGAATACCGTTTGGCCTGCATCGGGGCCGTTATTCGTGAGCAAGCGATACCCTTCCTCAATTCCTTTTTCCTCAGCTATTTGCTGAGCGATTTGCGCAATCTCAGCAATCAATGGCAGATCTTTCGGCTGTATGCTTTGTAAATTTGCAATCGCCTTCTTGGGCATAATCAAAATATGAACAGGGGCGACCGGATGAATATCTTCAATCGCTAAAATGCGTTCATTTTCAAAAACCTTTGTACAGGGAACTTTTCCCTCAATAATCAATCCAAATACTGTCGACATTATGAGTCCTTTTTCAATGCAATATGCAGAGCTTTCAATGCATCTTCTTTCGTTTTCCAAATAGAGATAAAGCGGCCCTTATGACAGAACACCGCGCCATGAATTCCGCATACTTGTTGAAGATCTTCCTCATGCAACCCAGCCCAATTTGCCGGCAAAGGCTTTCGCACCTTCATGCGATCGCTTAAATTCGGCGGAATGCCCCGCAATTTCCAATGCGGTCCGGCAGGCATAATGACAAATTGCGCCGGATGCAACTCACCGCCCAATTCAAAAAAATTCTCAAGCCACGGAATAGATTCTTCAAATACGATGACAGGACCCGATTCGCTCATTTTCTTTTTTACAGCCGCTAAGCACTCATGCGTATAAATCTCTCGAGCTCTAAGTCTTTCTAAATGACCTACAACAAAATCAACGGCTACAAAAAACGCCTGATTCATCACATCTGGAGCTGCGTCATACTCAATGGGTAAAAAATTAGACACAACCTGAGAAAATGTGCACGTGCCCATTTCTAATTTCGCCATGCCATTGTCATGAGCATCGACACCGAAAATCAAAGAGCGGTTGAGGTGATCGTATAAATGTTCATCGATCGTTTGAGTGTCCCTTAAAAAAGCTAGCACCATACCCGCAGAACTCAATGGGCCAACATATTCCGCTTGATGGTGATCAAAGCGTTTGAGCGCCGGGTCGAAAATCCCCCCGACATCGCACACATATTCGCACGATGCCAATACGGCGCTATCACGCGTGCGATGAATTTTCTCTCGATCGATTTTACCGAATGCGAGGAGCAATGAACAGGCAGTTACTTCATCGGCATGAAAAGAGCCGTCGTGAGTGCCAAAGCTTCTTGGGGTTTGCATACTTTTATCCTTTTCAGGTAAATCGCGAGATTCTATCTTGAAGTGTAATTAGACTCAAGGAGCGCTCATGAAAATTTCAAGTCCAGCCTTTCAAAACAATGGCTCGATCCCCCCCAAATACACCTGCCAAGGAAAAAATGTCAGCCCTCCGCTAGAGTTTTACGACATTCCACAAGGAGCTAAATCTCTTGCGCTGATTATGGAAGACCCCGATGTTCCTTGCTGCGTACGCGCCGACTGCATGTACGACCATTGGATCATCTTCAACATCCCCCCCTCGACTCGTCAATTGGCCGAGCACACAACGCCTCCTGGCATACAAGGAAGCAATACTTCAGGGCAAAACCGCTACACCGGCCCTTGCCCTCCGGATCGCGAGCACCGCTATTTTTTCAAGCTCTACGCCCTCGACTGCACGCTGAATTTAACAACAGGCGCGTCTAAAACCGATCTTGAATCTGCGATGCAAGGACACATTCTTGCACAAGCACAACTCATTGGACGCTACGAAAAGAGTTAATCTATGGAAAGCTATCTCTCTCACGGACCTTGCGATCTGGTCACTCCAGACGGCAAAATCATCGCTATTTCGCCCATGCGCTCGGGTCAAAGAATGGCGACAATATCCATTGAGCACATAGCTGAAAATTTTGTCGGCTATCAGGTGGCTCCCGACCGCATTTTCTTCAACATCAAGAGCACTCTTGCGCAACTAGGTCTCAATGGCACTGCCAAGCAATACGAATGGAACCGCCCTACGCGTTCAGTGCGCGTTCAAGTAGAGCTAACAGCCATCGGCCCGTTTGCCCACGCAATTCTCGATTTATTAACAGAAAGCGCCTACATTGGAAAACTCTTTGCCGCCGATGAATCCAGACGCGTACGCAATCCCGATTACCTCATGCGCATGTTCGGCCGCTGCGACCGTCAGGGGCGCCCTTTGCTGCTTCTGGGGGGCCTAGAAGGAAGCGGTGATCTCATTCTCGAAAAAAGCGAAGGCAGGACCGTAGCATTCATCGCCCTAAAACAAGGAACCCTTACCTACGATCATTCAATCTACGGATTTTTACCAACCCTAGCTAAAGCCCTTACCAAAAATCTATCCGGCACCCGTGATCTTCTCCATCTGCATCACATTTTGCAAACTGATGCTACGCGCGTTGCAGACAAGCGCAACATCCTTCTTGTGCGCACTGCGCCGCTGCATATCCGCACAGTGTACGCACGGGTAATCGACTCACTATTGCCCAAAGGCTACTGTCACACCTCTGCTTCCGTTTTACAACCCGACACCCATGCCTCCGGCGATATATACGAGTTATTTGGCAAATCAGATCAAGTACTAGATGCAATTCCCTTAGAGTTTTACACCCTTGAACCCCACCGCGAACACGTCTTTTTTGCCGATCGCGATCAACTCATAGCAAGCCTGGAACAACCAAAATCGCTATTCGACGCTTTTGCGACAGCACCGCAATCAGACCATCATCTCGCCTCCATTTTTGTCGTCAAAGGGACGCAGATGAAAAATCTTTGCGAAAAAGATTGGATCGTCCGAGATGTGCGCAAACACGATTTTCCAGGGCTTTCCCACCCTTTGCGCCAAGCACTCATCGTTGAAAAGTACATCGAACAGCAACCGCAATACCCCTTTTTGCAAGCCATGGAAACAGGTCTCATCACATCGCAAGGAGTTTTACTTTCACGCCACTTTCCTACGCCATTGCTCAAAAGAATGCTCTTATCCGATCGCGTTACCCGATGCTTAAAGGGAATATACTTCCAATCCCCTTCCTGCACATACGGCGATTATTTTTCCAATGAAGACAGAGCAACCCTGATCGATTTAGCCAAATTTGGCATCCCTGTTTATTGGGTCGATAAAATCTCAAATCAAATTCTGCAATACGTGCTGCGCCCCGAAAAAGAAAGCGGCATGTTTGTGCCGCTAAACCTCATTGAAGATTTCCGTAAATCAACCGTTTTTGGCGTCTATGGATCCAACCTTTTAGAAGGCGATTTCGAACACGAATTATACGCCCTTTTACAAGGGGTTCTCGCTATGCGCAACCAAGTGAATCATCCATTGCTTTCAAAAAACACCCCTATTGCTCTGCTGACTGGCGGAGGTCCCGGCGCTATGGAAGTTGGCAATCGCGTCGCGCGTAAACTCAATATCATTTCTTGCGGCAACATTGTTGACTTTAGACTCAAAGACTCAAGTGTCGTTCGAGAACAACAAGCCAACGCCTACATCGACGCCAAAATGACCTACCGCCTCGATCGTCTCGTAGAACGGCAGTCTGAATTTTTTCTCGACATTCCCATTTTTTTGCCGGGAGGAATGGGCATGGATTTTGAATATGCCCTCGAAGAAGTTCGCAGAAAAACAGGCAGCGCGCCTGCAACCCCTTGTTTGTTGTTTGGAAGCGTTGATTATTGGAGCCGCAAAGTCAGTTCTCGATTTCAACTCAATCTAGAAACCGGTACGATCCAAGGATCGGAGTGGGTTTCTAACTGTTTTTACTGCATCCAAACAGCAGAGCAGGGACTTTCTATTTTAAAGAAATTCTTTGATAGCAAGCTACCGATCGGCAAAAAAGGCCCTACATATAATGCAGGTTTTTTTACTGAGCAGGCAACAGACGCAATGTCATGAAATGAACCCACATTTCATTCGAGCGATTCCGATATACCTCCACACGCACTGGCCGCATCGTTCCATCGGTCATCCTTTCTACCCCAACTCGACTCCAGGGTTGAGTACGACAAGACTCTTCAAAACCGGCAATCTCAACTGGCGATCGGCGCGGCACAGGCCCCTTGCTCAATTGTTTCATGAAACTGAGCACAGTCTGTTGGGCAGGAGGAGTTTCAGAAACAACCGGAGGCGTTGCAGCAACGGCAGATGTCCTCCCCGGCGTTTGAGATAGAGCCACGGCCGGGGGACTCTTATGAGGTGTTGGGGATGGACGTAATAACACAGCGGGAACTTGACGAGGTTTTACAGGAAGAGGCTGAATCAAATCCTGAGACTCGGAAACCCTGCGCATAGGACGGCGGATCGCGATAGGGGCTGAAGTTTGGGAAGGTGCATCAGAATAACTTCTAGTCAGTAAGGCAGGCCCTGCGACAGCCGCTACAGCGCGGCTCGCCACTGCCATAGAAGGGTCGCTCAAATTTTGTTTTTGACCCAACAAGCGATCAGTTGGACGCAAACGAACTCGCCTCACAGGAGAAGGATTTTCTTTCCCAACACAACAAGAAAACATAGATACTCTCTCTTTTTTTGAAAGAATATTATACTAAAATCCGTAATTTATATCGAACTCAAAATATCTAGTTCTCTCTTTTGCAAATTGTCCTTCCAATGAGTAACCGTAATGATAGCCGATAAATGCCCTAAATTTTCTGCCGATACCTTGCAATTTTGACAATTCGTAGCCCGATCGCAGTGTCACATCAAAATTGTAATCGAGCTGTTCTAAATTACGAACGTGGCATGCAAAAAACCAATTGCCATGCAATTTGTAATAATAGGATTTGAAAGGAGAAAACCGAGCTTCCGTTCCATACTGAATATAGATAGGCTTCCATTTAAAACTTGGATCGCTATGGACATATACACCAGGACCTATATACACGCGAATCGCTTCATTTGCCTGGTAAGAAGTGTAAAAATCAATCGCCTCAATGCTAGGATTCACCCGTTTAAATCCGGGATGATTGACCATGAATTCATCACCCAAGTGGCCGGAAATATGGTAACCGCGCAAACGAAAAGACCACTTATCACAGATCG
>JAJXVT010000035.1 GCA_021781995.1 bacterium
TCCGATCTAATTTGAATATAAAGAACGAACAATTGAGGAAAGTCGATAATCAGAGCGCCCTAAAAATTGATTATAAGCGCGACTGCATCTTGCGCAAAAAGAACGATCTCCCGGTTCTTGCACCAACGCATGATTCGACAAAGAATAAATTACCACTTTACCTCCTTTTTTAAAGTATACTCTTGATACAGAGACTCTTTCGACTCTCGATTTTCGAAAGAGGTTCAATCTCATCCATAAATCAATTTTTGAATTTCTTTGTGTATATTATATACCAAATAATCAATTATTGATATGCAAAACTGTTTTATGGAGTCAAACAATAAACTAAAGTATTTGAGCCTCTCTCTGACTTCTTGACAAGATCTGTATGATCGGATTTTTTAAAGGCGCATAAGATCATTTTAGGTTTTAAAAAGAGGCAGGATTTGCATGATCGCAAGCGGCATGATATGTAGGTAAGGAATCAAGGGTTCTACAACCGCCCATTCTGGATCAGTCAGTCCTATAAATTTGCACTTTATTCAACCAGATAAAATGAAAGCAGATGCTGTATAAAGATTTTAATGGCTAGCCAAAGATAGGCTCTTGACTGGCTGCGGTTTGCCAAATAGATCAATTTATTTCTAAACAGTCCCTTAGTTTATTTTTGACAATCCTTTAGACATCTTTTAATCGCTCAAAAATATGCAGGAGCTCATCGCGGGAAAGATAATTGATGCGATCGGCTTCGTCTTGACCAACGATTTCTTCTAACAGACCTTTTTTCTGCTCAATCAACGCATGAATATGCCCTTCAATTGTATTTTTTGTGACGAGCTTAAATACTTGCACCCCTCGGTTTTGCCCTATTCGGTGAACGCGATCGGTAGCTTGATTTTCTTTGGCCGGATTCCACCAGCGATCATAATGGATGACAATGGATGCAACCGTCAGATCGATACCGACGCCAGCTGCAAGCAATGAGGCAACAAACACTTCACATGCGGGGTCTTCTCGAAATCGCCGAATTTGTTCGCTACGGTCTCGGGTAGAGCCTTTAATCGACGCATAACCAATTCCTTTCTTTTTGAGATATTCTTCAATGATCGCCAACATGTCCAGATATTGTGAAAAAATCACGATCTTTTGACCGCTATCTCGGGCTTCCGTCAATAACTCGATAAATAAATCCCATTTACCAGATTGATGGGTGTGATATTTTTTCACATCCCCTGCTATCAAACTAGGATGATTGCAAATTTGTTTGAGCTTAGTTAATGCTGCAAATACATGAAGATAGGAAATTGGCTTTGATGTATTGCGCAACTCTTCATACACAGTATTTTGCAAAGAAAGCGCGGTTTCGCGATAAAGTTCTTTTTGTTCAGCAGAAAGGTCGCAGTAAGATATTTCTTCAATTTTTCCAGGTAAATCCAGAAGCACTTCGCTTTTTTTACGCCGGAGAATAAAGGGTTTTATAAGCTTGGATAACAGTTGTTTTTTTTCTTCATCTTGAAATTTTTCAATTGGATTGGTGAATAATTCCCGAAATACGGCATCTGTTGGCATGTAACCAGGCAATGCCACATCAAACAGTGCTTTCAATTCGCGAATGTGGTTTTCGATGGGTGTGCCGGTTAAACCAAGCCGCATCTCAGCATTGAGACTTTTTAAGGCAGCATGGGTTTGCGAGCTGCTATTTTTGGCAATTTGAATTTCGTCAAAAATCGCCACTTCAAATGATAAAGAGCGTAGATCATCCCGCCCAGCGCGCAAAATACCATAGGAAGTCAGCAATAAATCGTATTGGTCCTGAAAAGATTCCAATGAGCGCTCTAAGCCATAATACGTGCATACGCGTAAATCAGGTAAAAAGCGTTTCAAAAGCTCTTCCCAATGGTAAATCACAGAGGTGGGGCACACAACGAGGTATTTATTTTGTTTATCTATATCTTCATGCAATACGGCAGAAAGAAGCGCCATCGCCTGGTGAGTTTTTCCAAGCCCCATATCGTCGCATAATAAGCCTGACAATCCATGGCAATAAAGAAACCAAAGCCACTGCAACCCGGTCTCTTGATAGGGACGCAACTGAGACTTTAAGCGAGAAAGATCGATCAAGCGGGAAGTTTCAAATTGCTGGAGTTCTTGCAATAATTTTCGAGTTTCTTGCGATTCGGCATCGCTTCCTTTCGGTTCTTTGATATCTTCAAATACAGAAAGACGTATCCATTCCAGAGTGTTTAAACGGATCATTCCTTTTTTACGATCCAATCTGCGTTTTGTCAATTGGCGCAGCCAATTGAATCGGGCTTCTTTTAAAGACAATAATCCTGCAGGTGAAAAAAGATGTCGTTTTCGAAATTGAAACGTATCCCAAATCGTAAACACATCAACATACCCAACATCTGATTCATAAACTAAATCTACTAGCCATTCGCGGCCGCGCCTACGTGGAGCTTTTTGAATTTTGCGAATCTTCAAACGTAAATTATGAGGACGCTGCAAACGCGGATCGATAGACAAAATGTATGGACGGAGTGGATCTAATTCATACGCCAAAAATGCAGCTTCCTGTGACGCAGGAATTTCCACTGCGCTTTGATAGCGCTCGGGCAATCTGGCTGAGGCTGGAATTTCAGCAAATCCAAAGTCCTTAACATAAACAAAATCGCCAAAAAGAGCCGCTTGCACAGGATTGACATCGGGGGCATATTCGATGCGCGGAAAAATTGCAATCAGTCCTTCCGCATTGAGAGCCACTTCCAATCCTGATCGCAATACAATCGGACGCGACGCAAAAAATCCATGCACCTGTTCGAGTTCCTCGCGATGGGCAGAAATAAACGAAGAAATTTCATTTTTTTTCAATACCAATCCAGGGTGTAAAGGCAAACGTCCGCGGCTTTCTTTTTTCATATAAAAGCCAGACCCTTTGATATACACCCACTGTCCAAAATCCACAGTTTCATCAAATTGTTCAGGAAAATCCAATTCTGCACTAAACGACAACTGGCCCTCTGAGCTTAACATAAATGTCAGATGCGCCTCGAGACTGCCTAAGTGAGTTTGAAATCCAGGAAAATTATGAAGCCATAGGCGATGTTTATTGACAAATTCCGCGACTTTTTCGCGAGATATAACTTTATGAATGACGTCAAACGGTAGCTCAGACAACCGATAAAACCCGTTTTTTGGCGAATACACCCAAGGAGCAAAAAGCGCAGCATCGGGCTGTTGCAAATCGCCATAAGACTCAAGATAAAGCTCGATATGCAATTGCTGCTGTGCATCAAAATGCAAATAATAACGCGCGGGGCGCGGCTCCATGTGCACTGGGAAAAAACGACTCAAGGTCTTGCCCGATCGAGACAAAACCTCTGAGATTTGATCTGAAGAAATTTGTTCATTTTGCAGCAAAGGATCATTGCGGCTACGGAAAAATCCCTTTCCTGCCACAAATTGCCACTCTCCAACGCCAATCTCCGGGCTAACGGCATCCGGTGCGGACACCGGGCCTCGGTGCACAATTTTCAACGAACGCAAAGCCGGTTCGTAGCGAATCATTTCAATTAAATGATCCTCTTCTTCAAATACGCGTAAGGGAGCTTCAACTGTCGATAGTGATGCGATTAAATCAGGCCACATCACATCAGAAATATAACACTTCATATTGAAAGCATCGACCTCAACATGCATATCATGAGGAATTTGCTCAGACAAATCTGAAAATGAAATCTGATAGAAACTGCCTTCTTCTTGAAGAAAAAAGAGCCATTTTGCCAAATCCGCCCAAAGGCTTAAATCGTAAAGTAAGCCTGAACTGGCACGACCTGCCCGGTACTCTGTGATGTCTTCAGCGGAAAGATTAGAGAACTTAATAGAAGTTTCTTCGGTTTCTACGACTCTTTCTTCAATCAAAGAGATCAATCGATTTTTCCCGGCCGGAGTTGTAGGTGTAATGGAAAAAAGCTGTTTTTTCGATGGCGAATACAATGCATACCCCACCTCACCTTCTTTCAACAATGTCTTTGAGTCATAGCCTAGCTTATGGGCAAGAATTTGAAATAAGCGATTCCAAAAGCTTTGTTCAAAACGGACATGCAGAGGTTCTTCATGACCACGGAAAATCTTCAGGTAAGCGGCAGCTAAATGAGGGCACCCGCGCCCGGTTTCTGAGACAGCACAAGAACAAAAACTATCGGTAACCTCTCCACTATCAGACATTTGCAAAAAAGGGAAATAACCCTCTTTGTTTTTTGTTTCATTCACCTCGAATTGATACGTTCCTCGAGAAAAAAGAGGGTCGCGCACGGCTTTTGCCTGCAACAATCTTTCAGCCTGGCTGGCGAATGCAACGACAAATTCAGGGACTTTTCTCATAGAGACCTTCCCTTCATTCTATGGGAGAGAGGGGAAAAAGATCAATCAAATGAGCCAATTGAAAAACTCATTTCCTCGTTAAAGGCGCCCTTTTAAGGACATTTTCGTCCCTTTTCCTTAAGTCAACTCCCATAAGCACTTCGTCAAACGATATGTAGCAGATTACTGCCACTCGAAAATGACCTCAAAATCATCGACTGTTTTGCGCAAAGTAGTTTTGCACTTGCCTCGCGCAGTCCAATGCTTTAATTTATTGTTTGACAATCCGTTACAACTGGTTCTTTAATTTATAATACGGATGACCGTTATCGCTCAGCGCATCATTTAAATTAGTAACTACATCTTCTAATACAGTGAACATTTTTAAATCCGGAATATTTTGCCATTCCATATCATAAGGCAAATAAATACTATATTTATAAATAAAATCGAGAATTTTTTTTATACCAGAGCGTCTCACGATCATAGAATGCGCCCCGTATCGAGCCCCGATTGCGCGTAAACCAAGGCCAATATCTTCCTTGACTCCCGCTCGCGCATAGTCATCGGGCGTAAAATTAGGACGACGTGCATAACTCATACACACCACATATTCTCCATTTCGGGCGTGAATATCGCGATCCGTAAATAAAATATCCCATTCATTTTCTCCTTTCAATCGATCCAAACGTGCGATCGCATCGGAAATTTCATTGGGATTTCTACATACATAGATATCATCTTCCATAACCCAAATCGTTGCGTATCCAGCGTCATATGCATCTTGTAAAACTGATAAATGACTCAAACAGATCCCGATCGCCCCTTTAGCCATGGTGTGACAAAAATAAGCACGTTTAGAATCGTGCATAATTTCATGAACAGGTTCCCCTTGACCATCTAATAAGTATGTTGTTGCCATGAGATCTCGAGGCATCCAGGATTCAAATCGCACGCCTACATCATTGATTTCTTGTAAATTGAGCTCCCATCCATTTACCGCCGAAAAACGGTAGGGGTAAATACCATATGGCATTAATTGATTTAAACTTTTGGCAAATTTTTCCGGTCTCTGATCTAAATTAATCATATAGATAAAATCTACATTCGGAATTTGATGTATATTTGATTTATTATCAGCGCTTTTTAAATGATCTTTAATTTCTCCACTCAAATTTAAAATGCACATTAGGAATAACACAACAAAAAGAAATTGATTTTTCATAGAGAGCCTAGATGATTTTTTGTAACTAATTCCTTACGAACAAAGATAGCATCTCCTTGCAGACCTTCGCTGTACCAATGTGCAATGACTTCGAAGCCCTCACTTTCTAAAAAGCTCTTTAATTCACCATATTGAGAAGTAGCTTTTCGAAATTCATAGAAATTCGTTTCGGTGTAAATCACGCTCGCATTTCTTAATATGTGAGGAGAACTTCTTAAAAATTGAATCTCGAATCCTTCTAAATCAAGCCACAGAAAATCAAAAGCATCAATACGGTTTTGTTGGCACCAGTCATCTAAAATCACACAAGGAACGGAAATTTTAGGGCCCATGTAGTGAACCGCCATACTATCTGAAGCAGGCAATAAGGAACTAGCTCCTTCAAAAATAGGATCCACGCCATTTGTTCCCCAGCAAAGGAAAAATTCAGCAGTGCCATTATATGTGTTTACCGCAAGGTTATATCCCTGCATATTTGCAAACTCCATCGCTTTTTTCTGATATTGGCTAAAGCGTTCAGGATTGGCTTCAAAAGAAACAATCGTCCCTTGCGGCCACATTTTTGCTAACTTAACAGAATCACTACCATCAAAAGCTCCCACTTCAAATATCATCGGCGATTCAGGAAGTAATGTCTGAATAATCGACAACCGCGACTCGACTGTCTCATTATTTGACCATTCACTCTGTGCACCCTCATAATGCCGATCTCCAAATGCTCCAAAAACCGAATTTGCTGCAAAACCTAATACAAGATAAAAAACGTTCTTCACTATCACCTCGAATGTAACACCAACAAATTTATCTTACCGAGCTCACAACAATCAAGGAAATATTGAACTTCTTTCGCAACTCAACGGTTGCAAAGATTTAACGCAAAAGACGCATAAGCCGCAAAGATGTATTTTATAAATCATTAACGACTCTTTCTATACTCGTTCCGTTTGAAAGACACCTAAACTAGAAACTGATTCAAAGCCTTCTAAATCGAAGAAAAAATTGAGGCTAATATTAAATGCATTATTGTCCTCAATTTTTTGTTCGATTTGAGAGAGCTTTCAATTGAAGTTTTCGTAGGGGCTTTCAAACGGAACGAGTATAGCCCCCACCTGCTTTTCGTTCTTTTTAATCTCTTTAGGCACGCCGAATTTTCATCACTGCAATACCGTATCAATTTCATGCATCGAAGTTACGATTTTATCGAGCAAACCAAACTCGCGAGCTTCTTCGGCCGTCATCCAGTTGTCGCGATTGATCGCTTTTTCAATCGCTTTGACATCTTTCCCGGTCGCTTGAGCATAAATATCGACCAACACCGAGCGAGTTTTAAGCATCTCTTTGGCCTGGATATCGAGATCTGTCGCTTGACCGCGAATCACTCCAGATATTAAGGGCTGGTGGATCATAATTCGAGCGTTTGGCGTTGCAAATCGCTTGCCCTTACCTGCTACAAGACTCAATAACGAACCCATGGAAGCTGCAAGCCCGGTCACCAAGGTATACACAGGAGAAGAGATCATTTTCATTTGATCCCAAATTGCAAATCCAGAATCCACTGATCCACCGGGAGAATTGATCACAAATAAAATTGGTTTCCCTGGACGCACATGCTCCAAATACCATAATTTACGAATGATTTCTTTGGCTGACTCGGAATCGACGGCGTCGGATAGAAAAATTCGCCGTTTTTCTAGCAGGGCAAAATCAATCCGATCATTCACTAACTTATGTGGTGTTTCTGGGTGCTCAGTGTCGTGCATTAAATATCTCCTATTTGAATTTCTGGATAAAGTGGAAAATCGGCGAGCAAGTCGGCGACTGTTTTACGGGTTTTATCGAGCAGGCTTTTGTCTACTTTAGCTTTTGCTTTAGAGGGTAGGCCAGTCGATTCGATGATTTCAGGTTGTGCCCCTTGCAGCAGTTCGCATGCAATCGCAGCAATGTCGCGCATTTGGGCAGGTCCCATCCCAAGTGTTGTTACGGCAGGAGTTCCTAAACGCACGCCCGAAGTATACCAAGCGCCATTTGCATCTGCAGCAATTGCATTGCGATTGACGGTTAAATGAGCCTCGCGCAACAAAAACTCCGCTTGTCTTCCATTCAATTTGAAGGCAGATGTCACATTGATCAACAACATATGATTGTCCGTTCCGCCCGTTAACACAGGCACTCCGCGGCGCTGAAATTCTTCTGCCATGGCCTGTGAGTTACGGACGATTTGATGCGCATAATCGCTAAACGCAGGCTGCAATGCCTCTTTGAACGCAACAGCTTTTGCAGCCATAACGTGAGGCAGCGGACCTCCTAATACAAGAGGACAACCTTTGTCTACTACTTCCTTAAATTCATCAGAGCAAAGAATGAGCCCGCCACGGGGGCCTCGCAAGGTTTTATGCGTAGTGGATGTGACAATATGGGCAAATGGAATCGGATTGTAATTACCCTGCATCACTTTCCCGGCAACAAGTCCTGCAAAATGAGCCATATCCACGAGCAAAACAGCCCCAACAGAATCTGCGATTTCCCTCATCTTAGCAAAGTCTATAAGACGCGGATACGCAGAATACCCTGCGATCAATATCAGTGGTTTTTCTTTTTTGACCTGCGCTGCTAGCGCCGAATAATCAATTAAGCCCGTTTCAAAATCGACTTCATAGCTCACCGACTGCATCATTTTAGAAGAAATATTGTGTCGATAGCCATGCGTTAAATGTCCGCCGGAACCCAGAGACATACCCATCACTTTTTGATTCATCATCAATTTGCGAATCTGCTCAGCTTCATCAGCTGAGAGCTCTTCTAAGTTTTTCTTGCACAAAGCTTCTATTTGCCGATTTTGAACGCGCTGCACCAAGATAGCCCAAAAAGCGACCATATTTGCATCCGCTCCAGAGTGGGGCTGCACGTAAGCGTGCGATGCGCCAAAAAGTTTTTTAGCCAAATCTGCTGCATATCCTTCAACAAGATCCACATTTTCGCAACCAGCATAAAAGCGATGACCCACTTGACCTTCGCTGTATTTATCTGTGAGCAAATTACCCATGGCGAGCTGCACAGCCAGCGATGAGTAATTTTCAGATGCGATCAACTTGAGGTTGGTTCTCTGCGCCTGAAGTTCGGCGATAATTGCTTTCGCTACATCAGGGAATTGTTGTTCTACCGCATCTAAACTGGCGGCATAAGCGATCGCCGCCGCACATTGCTGCTGCTCTGGAACAATAGATAAATATTTCTTTAGGTAAGACATTTTGTAAGCCTTTTCGGGGATCAATCTTTCAAGCACTTCCATCTCCCCCTCCTTTTCACGGTTGGGCGAATCATATCAAACTACCTCTATCCTGAAAAGAGTCCCTCGATTTTCACGCACCAAATCGCAAACAAAAATTGCCGCAATTTTCATTTAAAATTATTTACGGGATGTATAAAAATTGATTTTTTTCAAATAAATAATACAATATATGCAACAAAAGGATATTTCATGTCAACTTTACCAATATACGGTCCCACCAATGCAGATCGCGTGCTTCAGGAACTAAATTCGCATCCTTATAGGTTCTACCGAGAACTCTTAGAGCCGGCGTATTCAGCCGCTCTAGAAGCAGTAAAACAAAAGAATAAAGCTCTCGAAAAAGCTATTTTAAGCAACTTAATCCAACTTTTAAAGAGATCGTGGCACGAATCACTGGGATACTTGAGTTTATGCATCTGCTCAAAAGTGACACTCGGCATGCGCAACTTCATAGACAAAACTTCTTTAGAGCTGCTTCAACCCAAGATACAATCCGCCCATATGGATGCCGATAATATTTACAATATTGTAAGCGTAGGCCCCGGAGCGTGTTTTCAAGAAACCGTGATTCTTACACAATTAGCAATCAGGGTCAGAAAGGTACATCAAGTTGCCATCCGTCTTATTTTGATTGAACCTTCAGCTATCGACACAAGTCTGGGGATGTTACAAAGCTACGCTACAGATGTGCTATCGCGGCTGCCGGCATCTATACACATCGTAGCTTTAAAAGAATTTGCCGAGTATTTACAACTTGCAAAATCCGACAGAACCTATATGCCGGATTTAGTATTAGGGATCGACATCAATGAAATATCCATCGAAAATGACTCAGGAAATAAGCAACAGTTGCAAGAATACGTCTTAACTAAATTACGACAAGAAGAACTACTTAGTCCAACTACAGTAACAGCAATCACGCGTAGCACAATCACAGACACTTGCATTTTTAGATCAGCTATTGTACAGCGTGGGGAGGAAGCGCCGATCGAGCATCCCGAGACACCATGCGAAAGATTCATGCTAGTAAAAGGCTAAAAAACGCCTATCTCAAGCCCAGGAAGTAAAAACATGACCTGAGAGCTATCGTTCTTCCGTGACATACTCCGCTCTTAAGGGCGGGCTTTCCCAGGGAGGAGGGATGAAAAAAAAACACGAATGCATTCGTTTTATTTACATGCAGAAAAACCACATTGTATCCCGATTGAGAGAACATTGCCGAAAATTGCCAATGCAACAATCGCGCTGATCATCTTTTCCCACACACCGAAAGTGGGTTCGAGTGGTTTGTGGACATCTTGCAGCATCAGAAAACTGGCTGTTGCTAACAGTACAGCCGCATATATCAGAAAGGCCCATACATATAAACTCAGGCCGAAAACTGGCGAGCCAAATGATCCAAATGTGGGACAAATATGAAGGCTGATGTGTCTTAAAGATACTGCCATACCCGAAAGGGCTGAAAAAATACACAACCCGTAGTGCGCAGGTTTACAGCCAAAATATAAGTTCATAAGGGCGCTTAACGCAATGGCGATCATAGCAGATCTTTGCAGCCAGCATAAAGGACAGGGTTGATGTTGGAATATAATTTGATAACCATAGGCCGCAGCAAGCACACCGCAAATTACCATTGCCATCAAACCGTTGAAATATCTTAGCATGAGGAATTTCCTAACCACATTTCGATTCTATAGCATCACTTTCGGTATAATTATCTTTGAGAGAATTGTCAAAGAGAATATTTTACGCCTCAAAAATTCATTCATCAAAGGTTATAATATCAGTACTGCAGATCCTGTAATTTTACCCTTATGTAAATCATCAATAGCTTGATTGGCGTCTTCTAAGGCATAAGTTGTGATTTGAGTTTGAATGGGACATTTTCTGGCTATGTCAAAAAATGAGATTCCGTCCTCGTAAGTTAAATTGGCAACGGAACGCAAAATTTTTTCCCCATACAAACTTGCGTACGGGAAGGCTGGGATATCACTCATGTGGATTCCTAAACACACAACCGATCCTCCTTTGGAAACTGTTTTTAACGCCTTAGGCACCAAGCTCCCAACGGAAGCAAAAACTAACGCGCTGTCAAGGGCTTGCGGCGGATTTTCCTCTGAAGAGCCCGCCCATACAGCTCCTAATTTGCGCGCTAAATCTTGGGCTGCGGTATCGCCAGGTCTCGTAAATGCATAAATTTCTTGTCCTAGGTATTTAGAAATTTGAATCAAAATATGAGCGGAAGACCCAAAACCATAAAACCCAATTTTTTGTGCACGTCCAGCCAATTGCAATGCGCGCCAACCAATTAAACCTCCGCATAAAAGAGGCGCTCCGTGCGCATTGGCGTATTGATCCGGCAGCAAATAACAATAATCTTCATTTGCAACGCAAAATTCTGCATAACCACCATTTACATGAAACCCTGTAAACTGCGCACGATCACAAAGATTTTCCCGTTGTGTTTGGCAATAAGAGCAAGCATGACACGTATTGGACAACCAAGGAATGCCTACTTTTTGTCCTATAATAAAACGCTTTGTTTCAGCCCCTATCTGAGAAACCGTCCCGATCACTTGATGGCCTAAAATCAACGGTAAATGCGGCGCGATTAGCTCTCGATTGAGAATATGTAAATCCGTCCGGCAAACCGCGCAAGCCTCAACACGAATTTGGAGCTGTTTTGGCCCAGGACTTGGAATAGGTACATCTCGTAATTGCAAATGAGCCCCTGTTGATTCTAATACCATTGCGCGCATATTCCAATTCTCCCCATTTTCTTATTCACTCAAGCCTATACTCGTTCCGTTCGAAAGCCCCTACGAAAACTTCAATTGAAAGCTCTCTGAAATCGAACAAAAAATTGAGGACAATATTGCATTGAATATTAACCTCAATTTTTTCTTCGATTTCAGAGGCTTTGAATCAGTTTCTAGTTTGGGTGTCTTTCAAACGGAACGAGTATATGTCGCCAAAAATCGATTTTTCAGAGTGTTTCGATATTTTCTGACAAGCCCGCATAAAAAAACTTTGTCATCATTGCTATTTTCAATGTATACCAAAAAAGGCAGCGGCCAAACTACAAAGAAACGCGATATGTATCATATGAAACGATTCCTTGCTTTCATCACAACTCATCTTGGGGCTAGCGCGCTGCTCGTCTCGCCTCCTGAGACTGAACCATTCCTTAGCTCCACAAACACAGTTAATCCTGTATCAGGCGCTAACTTTTGTTGGTATTCCACCGCATCTCCTACCCTTTCCGGCAGCAATTATATCGGCCAAATTTATTATTTGGAAGGAAGTCCTTCAGGGATTGTATCTTCTCCAGCTCTGTTTCCTGTATTTCAAACATCTCAAATTATAACGATCCCAAGCTATACAGGTTCAACGGCCTGGTATGCAGATACCATCAGCGTTAATGCGAGCTTTTCTGGAAATATATATTTTTTAAGCGGCTCCACCTCTGGGATTACCGCTTCCGCTCCACTTTCTTTATCATTCAATACAAATACAGCAAGCCTTATATCCACCACATTGCCTAATAACATATGGTACTGCGACAACAATAATCCGAATGCCCCAGCAGGATTCAACGCTAATATTTATTACATAACGGGCTCTACTTCTACTCCTTCTTACCAAAGTTTATCTAATTTATCTTTTCAAAGCTCGACTAGTGGTTTAATTGTTGATATAAATCCTGTTGCAGCATGGTATTTTGATGATTCCAGTCTGCCTTTATCCGGATCTCAATACAACGGCAATCTCTATTATTTAATAGGCTCTGATACCTCATTAGAGGCGTCGAGCGCTTTTATCGGCAGCTTCAACGGGCCCGACACCTACTGCATAGCTGATACGATGCCAAATGTTGCCTGGTATATTGACACCTTGCCTCCATCTTTGTTAGCAACGGTGTATTACCTAGAAGGAAGCGTACCGCATATCGCGTCTTCCTCCACAACTTTATCTTTTCAAACCAATTACATATCTGGAGCAGCTGATATACAGCCGGCTGAGTTGTGGTATTTTGATGTAGGAAATAACGCTCCAGGTTTTCACGGTAATATTTACCATCTCTCAGGATCTTTGAGCGGTATCGATGCATCATCTGCCGTAAACTGCACGTTTACTACATCCTTCGCATATTGTACATCAACAGCTCCGAATACAAGTTGGTATTTTGATGCCGGATCCATTGCTCAAACAGGTTTGATCGCTAATATTTATTTTTTAGAAAACTCTAGCTCCGGACTCACTGCCACATACGCCGCATTGCCATTTTTAGGCAATCAGGCTAGCTGCATAACCGGCAACAAACCAAATACCGCATGGTATTTCGATAGCCCTAGCACAATTGTCTTGCCATCAGCCAACATCTATTATTTAACAACATCTGGAAATGCAATCAACTACACATTAGAAACCTTACCTTTGAATAGTTCGCTAACACTAGTAACCCCTGATTTCACGGCCAATGGATGTTGGGTTACTGGAGGCGTGATCGCAGGTACAAGCGCTCCCTATATAAGTACCGTCTATTATATCGATGCCACATCTACACCATTAACTAAATCACAAGCGCAATTATCCTTTAATAGTAACAGCGTAAATATCTCTTCGCAAAATACTCATACCGCATTTATAGGGGATGCCGCCAGCTTGAATAGCAACATCTACTTTTTACAATACACACCTTCTGGCATTGCTGTTTCCGGTTGGACAAGCGGGGTCAACGGAGCTCTTCTCAACAGCGCGCTCAACTCTTTAGTCACCCACACACAAGCTCTTCAATCCCGTCTACAACGGCCAAGCAACGCGGCAACTCCTTCCGTTTCTTACGCTCAATTGCCTTTAAATGAGCTTTTAACCGATTTGCAACCGCACAATGTACAAAGCAAAACTTCCCCTCGTTACCTGTTTCAACTCACCGCTTTTTACGATTACATCAAACAGCATAACCAAGGTGTTGTACCCGGGTTTTTCAATAATATAACAGGGGGATTAGCCACCTTGGATGCTCACTTTCAGCCATTGATCATCGGCGGAGGATTTGCTTATTCTCGAAATCATGCAAAACTCATGGAAGGTTTTGGCAAAGCTAATATTCATCAAGAAACCGGGGTCTTTTATCTTGCGTGGGAAAACTACCGACTGGCAATAGACGCTGCCTGTTGGGGAGGGCTATACCAAATGCATGGAGAACGCGCTTTTGCCGGCGCGCTTACTTCTCGATACTCTACTCAAGGCTATACATTGACCCCTCATATCCAAATCAAAGGCTTTATGTTTGCAAAAGACCATTGGTTTACGTTAGATCCATTTGCCAGTGTAGATTGGCCAGCTTTATGGCAAAAAAATTATACAGAGCACAGCCCGGCTGGATCTCAACTTCACAACCCCTCTCTTAAAGCATCCTTGCTGCGTTCTGAAGCCGGTGTTTATATTACCCAAAAACTCAAAAGATCTTGGGGTTGCGTAACTTTTTTAGAAAAAGCAAGCTACATCAATCAACTACCTTTTCAACACAATACTGCGTTGCCGCTTTTGGTGGGCTCAACTGCACCTTTTTCTATTTCAACTGGCAGTATCGCTACACAAAACCTATGCAGCCTCGAATTTCAAGCAGCCTTCAATCCGCCTCATCAGAACATTCCTCTCTTGGGCATGGACCTACAAGCGGAATTTGGATCTAAACTTCAATCGTATTTTGCCGCTTTAAAAATCGGCAAAATCTTCTGAATGGATCTTTCGAAAGGGCGATGTTAACGGGACAACGAGTTTTGCAATTGGCTCACATAAGGAAGAATACCACCATGCTGATAATACTCCACTTCAATAGGCGTATCCAAACAGGTGACTAATTTAACCCGTGCAGAACCAAAAGAACAAATTACTTCTTGGCGCGGTTTCAGATGATCAGGTATCTCTAAAGAAAACAACTCCGATCCTGTAATTCCTAGACTCTCCCAGCCCTCCCCATCAATAAATTGCAAAGGCAAGATTCCCATTCCAATTAAATTGCTTCGGTGGATGCGTTCAAAACTTTGAGCAACCACAGCTCTGACTCCCAGCAGCGCGGTTCCCTTTGCAG
>JAJXVT010000005.1 GCA_021781995.1 bacterium
ACTATCATCAAGAAGCTGCTGAATAAATTTTTCGAAATAAATTCCTTGCTCGCAAAGGTCGCCATTTGCTAGATTAGCGCCTCTTAAATGAGTCACACTTGAAAATTTTTTCTACTTTTTTGCATTTCGAGTTATGCCAGGAAAGCCTCACAGCCCGTTTCCTCATCAACAAGATCCATATGTTAATTACACAAAAAATGGAAAAGATGTAGATAAATTTGGAAATGTAGTCGATCCTAATTCTGTGGAATCGCATATTCCATATAATGAATTTAAATACGGTGAGTAGTTTGTGCTGAATCAAGAAGAAAGGAAGTATATTTATTTTAAATTCCTGAAAAATATTCAACTTATTGCTGATAAAGAATATCAACGGAGAGTGTGGATTCGAGGAGAAGGACCGGAATGTGATGATTTTGATGAAACGTGTTGTCGATTTTTTGATGATGGAGATTCTGTTTTTCAAAATTACAAAGATTTTTGGATAACTAATAATCAGTACGAAATTTTGAAGAAATTCCGAGATGAATTTGAAGTTTTCGCGGACAACAATAATTGGCCTCAACTATTTATCGATACTCCCGAATGGGATGCAATTGTCGAGATGGCTAAAGAAGTCTTGCGAGCGTTTCACTATCGCCAAGAAGCTACTGAATAAATTTCTCGGAATAACTTCCTTGCTCGCAAAGGTCGCCATTTGCTAGATTCGCGCCTCTTAAAAGAGGTGCGCGTGAAAATTTTTTCTACTTTTTTGCGTCGACTTTCCTAAATGAGCGCGTCGATGTAGGCTTGGGGATCGAATGCAATGAGATCGTCGGCTCCTTCGCCAAGGCCTGCCCACAAAATGGGAATTCGCAGCTGCCGTTGGATGGATGCGGCTATGCCGCCTCGCGATGATCCGTCGAGTTTGGTGAGAATGATGCCGGAAATGGGGGTAAATAGGTGAAAGGTCTGCGCTTGATCTAGTGCGTTTTGGCCTAATGTGGCGTCGAGCACTAAAAGCGTTTCATGCGGAGCTTCGGGAATGAGCTTTTGGATGGTGCGTTTGACTTTTGCAAGCTCATTCATGAGGTCAGTTTTGTTTTGTAAACGCCCAGCAGTGTCAATGAGCAAAATATCGGACTTGCGCGCAAGGGCAGCTTGCACGGCATCAAATGCGACGGCCGCAGGATCGCTTTTGGGCTGGGCTTTGATCAGGTCGGCTCCAATTCGTTGGCTCCAGGTCTCTAATTGTTCTACGGCAGCAGCGCGAAATGTGTCGGCGGCGGCGATGAGCACGGAGCGGTTGAGGTTGCGGTAGTGTCGGGCTAGCTTGGCCAGGCTAGTTGTTTTGCCGGAGCCATTGACTCCAACGATGAGAATGACATGGGGTTTGTTTAAAAATGGCTTTTCTTCAGGCGGAGGAAATAGTTGACGCAGCTGCTGTTTGACAAAGGAGGCAATGTCATCGGGAGTAAAATGGGGGTTTTTACGAACTAGATTGCGCACTTTGTCCACTAAATCTGCCGATAATTCTGCACCTAGATCGGCTTCAAATAGCAACCGCTCTAAATCTTCAAAGGAATTTTCGTCGGTTTTGGCAAAGAGCGTTTTGATTTTTTGCCCGAGAACAGACTTGATTTTTGTGAAAGGGGATGCGATCTTTTTTAAAAACTGGAACATAATATTGTATTCATTGTATCACAGGGTGGAGTTTGACAAAAGGTGTGATCGTGAATTTGCATGAATACCAAGCGAAAAAAATTCTCAAGCGCTTCGGGCTTGTCATCCCTGAATTTAGCGTTGCTTCGACGACTGATGAGGCAAAAGAAATTGCAGAGCAATTGGGACTAGATCAGGCGGTTTTGAAAATTCAGGTGCATGCGGGCGGCAGGGGCAAGGCTGGAGGAGTAAAGTTTGCTAAAACGCGAACGCAAATCGCACAGCTCGCTAGGGAGCTCATCGGCATGAAGATGATCAATCAGCAAACAGGTCCCGATGGCGTGATTGCTCACAAGATTTTGATTTCAAAACCGGTGGATATTGTGCGCGAATTTTATTTGGGCACTCTGATCGATCGCAAAAGCGCGGTGCCGGTGTTAATCGCTTCGCCGGAAGGTGGCATGGAGATTGAAGAGGTGGCTCTCAAAACTCCGGAGAAAATTTTGACTATGCCGTTTGGTTTTGATGGCCGGTTGCGATCGTATCAATTGTTGCGTTTGGCTAAATTCATGGGTTGGGAAGGGGAATTAGCAAAAAAAGGAATGCAGACGGCTGCGGGTTTGGCGAAATGTTTTATTGAAACAGACGCTTCTTTGTTAGAGATCAATCCTCTTGTGCAAACCAAGGGCGGCGATATTGTTATTTTAGACGCTAAATTGGCGATCGACGACAACGCGCTATTTCGGCAATCGGAAATTGTCGCGATGTACGATCCTGGACAGGTGTCTTTGCAAGAGGCGGCGGCAAAGGAATATGATTTGGCTTACATCCCAATGCACGGCGATATTGGCTGCATGGTCAACGGGGCGGGTCTTGCCATGGCGACAATGGATATGATTCAGCTGTGTGGAGGGGCTCCGGCAAACTTTTTAGATGTGGGTGGAAGCGCTGACAAGGAAAAGGTGGCCGAAGGTTTTCGCATTATTTTATCAGATCCTAAGGTGCGCTCGATTTTGGTTAATATTTTCGGGGGCATTATGAATTGCGCCACAATTGCTGAAGGTGTGATTGCGGCAGCTCAAGAATTGAAAATCCGCTTGCCGTTGACTGTGCGGCTAGAGGGAAATAATGTAGAAGAGGGAAAGCGGCTTTTTCGCGAGAGCGGTTTGAAAATTCAAAGCGCCGATGATTTAAAAACGGCAGCTCAGCTAGCAGTGGGGTGAACGATGGGAATTTTAGTAGATAAAAAAACAAAGGTGATCGTTCAGGGAATCTCAGGGAAATCTGGCCGTTTTCACGCTGAATCTTGCATAGAATATGGGACGAAAGTAGTGGGCGGGGTCACGCCGGGCAAGGGTGGTCAGGACGTGCTAGGACTGCCGATATTTGATACGGTGTGGGAAGCTAAATGCTCCCTTTCTCCTGATGCATCGCTGATTTTTGTCCCGGCTCCTTATGCAGCAGATGCGATTTTAGAGGCGGAAGATGCGGGCATACCGTTGATTATTTGCATTACAGAAGGTATTCCGATCCGGGATATGTTAGAGGTCAAAAGAGTAATGGCAAGCTCCAAAAAATCGCGTTTAATTGGACCTAATTGTCCTGGAATTATCACTCCGGGAGAATGCAAGTTGGGAATTATGCCGGGATATATTCATAAAAAGGGGAAGGTCGGTATTGTTTCTCGCAGCGGAACGTTGACGTATGAAGCTGTATGGCAAACTACGTCGCTTGGGTTGGGGCAATCAAGCTGCGTTGGAATTGGCGGGGACCCTTTAAATGGAACCAACTTTATCGATGTCTTGAAGCTATTTGAACAAGATCTTCAAACGGAAGGGATTTTGCTTATCGGCGAGATCGGCGGGGATGCGGAAGAAGAGGCTGCGGAATGGATGCGTCTACACGGTAAAAAACCTATAGCTGTATTTATCGCCGGGGCAACTGCGCCGCCGGGCAAGCGCATGGGTCATGCGGGAGCGATTATCTCCGGTGGCAAGGGAACTGCTGAGCAAAAATACGAAGCCTTTCGCAAGGCGGGCGCTGAAATTACTGAAAGTCCGGCGGAAATGGGCCTTGCCATTCAGCGAGCGATGCGGCGATGAATAAGACAATTCCCGTAGCTATACATCCGTTTTTTTGGATTTTGGCTGCTATCATCGGGTGGGGATATAGCGGTGGCAGCGTGCTTGGAACGCTGATCTGGGTTGCAATTGTTTTTGTCTCGGTTTTAGTCCATGAATACGGCCATGCTTTAACTGCGATGGCATTTCGTCAAAAAGCAAAGATCGATCTTGTAGCACTAGGCGGACTGACCTCTTTTGAAGGTCCAAAGTTGAAATTTTGGCAGCAATTTATCATCGTACTCAATGGTCCGCTGTTTGGATTTGGACTTTTTCTATTAGCTACAGTCTTGCTCGTTTCATTTGATTGGAGTCAAGTTCCTTTGATGTTTGGGGTGTTGCGAGCTCTTCAGATGGCTAATTTGTTTTGGACCGTAGTTAATTTGCTCCCTGTGCTGCCCTTGGATGGAGGTCAGCTTTTGCGTATTGGTCTAGAAGCTTTATTTGGTATCAGAGGCTATAAAGCAGCTCTGCTTTCAGGAGCGGTTTTGTCGGGATCGATCGCTTGTTTTTTATTTTTAATACAACAGTTTTTAGCTGGAGCCCTGTTTTTTCTTTTTGCTTTTCAAAGTTTTGATTTATGGCGTAAAAGTCGCTCGGTTACCATACAAGATCGCGACGATGATTTGAAAAAATTATTAGTCGAAGCGGAGGCGCATTTAGCCGAGGGGCAAAAAACAGCAGCTCAAGTTAAATTGCAGCAGATCATAGATCGGACTCGGCAAGGTATGTTATACGCGGCCTCTTGTCAATACTTGGCGTTTTTGGATGTAGAGGACGGTAAAGCTGAGGAGGCTTATCAGCTTTTATTGCCTATAGAAGAGGAGTTAGCCCCAGAGGCTCGCTGTTTATTGCATCAATTGGCAGCTCAGTTTAAAAATTGGCAGGTTGTAGCTAAATGTTCAGCGGAATGTTATCAAGTAGCTCCGACTCAGCAGATGGCTTTAGCTAATGCACGCGCATTTGCGCATTTACGTGAACCTCGTTTGGCCGGCGGTTGGCTGCAGAGCGCGTGGCAATACGGTGGGTTGAATTTAGAAAATGTCTTGAGTGAAGAAGAGTTTCAGGGTATAAATCATAACCCGGAATTTCGACAATTTATTGAGACATTGCATTCATGAGCGTTATGAGCAAATTGGCTTTTCTTGCGGCGGCTGCGTTATTCGCTGCTTGTTCAGCGAATATCAAAGAGGGCGAGTCTTTTTTTCTCACTGAAGGGCTCGCTCCTAAAAAACAAAAATTGCGTATTGCAAATTTACAGCGCAAGTTAGATACGGTAAAAGCCGAACAGTTTAAGATCAATGAAGAGGTAGATCGCTTAAGCCGAGAATTGGCGATAGCGCAGATTGAATTGATCCAGCATCGAGTTCGCACGTTTGAGCTAGATATCGCTGATCATCGATCTGATCCTTATTATTTGATGAAAAAAATGCCCTACGGACCAGCGAATCTGTTTTTTCAGGAAAGAGAACTGTTGCATGAATTGGTTCGAACAGGACCGTCTCCATCGGCATTTGAAGCTCAAGTCGTGTTAGATCAAATCTTGCGCATGATTACATTACTCAGTGATCGTTAAGGGATTATCAAACAATAGACATCTTCGTAATTACTGAGTTTCGAAAGAGATTTATTATTCGATAATCTCTAAATGGAAATATTGTGTTGTTAACAATCTGACTCTGGTCTTCCAACGTTCGCAGCTTACTTGAACGCTTTGAACCGGAGCGTGACCTTGGGGCGCTCGCTGTTGAATTAAAGGGAAAATTTGGTTTGCACATTGCGTTGTCACATCTTGAAGACAAAGAGGGGAGCGTCTGTCGATGGCTTCATAGATTCTTTCCAGCATGCGCCCGTACTGGTTAGAGGCCGGTGAAACACAAAATATGGTCGTGGCTGTAACTATAACTCGAGCCGCGGGTATTTCAGGCTCTTTGGTTTCCTCAATTTCTGCGATTGGCGCTAGGACGGCAGGCGGAGCTTGGATTGCGGGTGCATCCATTCGTGCTTTATTTCGCGGGGCAAATGACATGGCAGCATTTAGAGGGTGCAATAATATCTTGGATGTTATCGCAATGTGAATAGTGCGGGCAACCCATTGAAGCTGCTGAACCGGTTCGGTTAGTTGCGGATGTAATGTTTGAATGGATGGTAGACGATTGGCTAAACACTGTGGAAATGGAGGATTTTGGGAGCGGAAAATAAAACACATTTGTAAAGATGTGCGGGCTGCGCGCGATACCCAATAGGCTACTTCTTGAAGAGGCTCTTGGTGTGTTGCTGCGTACAGAGCTGCTTGAAGTTTTTTAGTGGCGCTAAGTTCCATTTCTGCACCCCGTTTCAGCCGCCATGCGGCAAATGGGCTGATGCTATTTAAATTAGCATTGATCAAGGGAGCGGATTCATCGGCTTTGATTCCGGTCCAAATAAGAGGAAAAGGCGATATACCTTTTTGCAGTTCATCCAATCGGCGGCTCACGGCGCCTGTCCATTGATGGCATGGATGATGTTTTGGTACATAATAAAAGGCGATAGGTTGTTGATCTGGTAGATATGTCGAAAAACCGACCGCTTCAGGAATAGGTTTGTTGCCTGGAGTCCGGTCAGATTGTGGACTGTAGATCATAATTTCGCTATAAGAGCCTTCGATTTTGCGAATCCGTTTCGCAAGAGTTCCTCGCAATGTACGAGCCCAGGCTCCTTCAGGTTCAGGTTTGTAGTTCGGCGCGAACAGTGTGGAAATCTGTGTGCGTTGAGTTGGATGGCCTAACGTGTCTACATAGTCAATGATATGACCGCGCCAGTATCTAGAATCTGTGGCAGCGCTTATAAAGGGATCTCGTTTTACAGATGCGGGATACTCGCTTCGCAAATCCTTGGGAAAACCCTCTTGTCGAGTCATGGTGAAACCGTGAAGGGGGACTTGTTTATCTTGTATCACTAGGTACTGAATACGGTTTCGATGATCCGGTCCAAATAAGATGATCTGAAAATCAACACTAGGCGCGCATGCGTGCTTGAGAAGCATTAACTCGCGATTTTCTAGCGACCAAATGTAGCCCATAGGTAAATGAGGCAGCTGGTGAGGTGGTAGTAAATGCAATATATTGAACGCAGGTCTGTCATCGGTGTTGCGCGTCCATTGACGAGATAAGTAGGGAGATGGGTTGACTTGGCGATATTCACTGCGCCAAACTGCGCCCTGACTGAATTCTCGTAATGAAATTGTTATATTGCTCATGATCCTTTAATATATACTCATTTCGTTCGAAAGCCCCTACGAAAACTTCAATTGAAAGCTCTCTCAAATCGAAGAAAAAATTGAGGACAATTTGTTAAAATTATATCGGAATAGATGTTTCATATACAAGAGTTGATTAGATTGCTTTCGAAACTTACATCCCGCGCCATGCCAGTGTCTGTCTTGTTCCCGAAAAGCGACTGCAATTCAATAATTTTTTTAGTACTAAATTTTTTAGTAAGCCATTTGTTTATTGACACAAACCCCACTTGACCAGTTCTCGTACCCAATGGAGTAAAATACCAAGTTTCAAAAAGCATTCTCAATATTTCATCTTCCTTTCCCATCGAACTACCAACCTCCGATATTTCCTTTGTAATCATGATCCACCTTCTCGTCGCCGTCTTTTCCAGAGGAGTAAAATCCATCGATTGTCAGTCGTGTTAAGTCAATCATTCTGAAGAATTTATACGCTAGAGGCGTATTGTTTCTTGAAACCATTGATTTAAGTGGCTTTGTTCGAAACGCCGTCTCTTTTCATCTGTGTTGAGGATGGTTGAGGTGAAAAAGGCAAGCATCCTGCGAGGTCCTGATCTCTGTAACCAATGCTGCAGCACTTGCATTTCTCTTTGTGTATATTCGACGTCGCCGTTTAAAAATTTTAGTTGCGCTACTTGTAATAACGCATTTGGCGTTAGTCTTTGTGTCGGATCATTGACAAACCCAGATGTTAGACAATAATACAATGGGAGCAACTTGTCGTCTAGTGCTTCCGCTTCTATGGCGGAAAGTAGAACTACCCTGTCCCCTTGGATCAATAGATGCAAAAAGGGAAGCGCATACTTGTTAAATAGACATGTTGGATTACATTCTGGTTCCCCGAGAAAATTAGGTGATACCCAGATCGATTCGAAACAATGATGGACTTCATTGTTTATTGATTTTAATTTTCTGTTTAATAATTCGAAATTTGCCATTAGAGAAGGAAGGCTTATTGTTGGAGCAATTTGACTGTATGTGAATTTAATTGATTGGTCTATGGGGTTCGTGTAATGATGAGCTTGTTGCATTTGCATAGATTGTAAGGTAACTGTTTGATCCGAATGAATAACGCGGACAATTGAGCCGGGGAGACGGTCAGTGACGGTTGGTTCTTCCAGGCGAGTTATTTCTTCGGCGACGTCATGAATCATGTGCGGGGCCCATTCTCGCATGCGTTGCAGCGAGCTTTCTCTTTCTTGAGTCATTTGTCCTAAAAATTGCTCTCGTGTGATGCTTTTTGCAAAAGTGCCATATAATACGCGCGGAGCGATGTTCCCGGACTGAAACCATGCGGAGCGCACTTGAGCAAAACGCCGTTTTCTCTCTGCATTGGATATGGTGGGATCAGCTAATATATCCAGCGCTAGCTCTTGTCCAAATAAATTGTTTTGTAAGACAAACGCACTGATGGCATCTTCATCGATGCGTAGCTTTTGGTTGTGCTGTGCAAACTGGTCGATATGTTCTAATGTAATTTCTGTATTCGCTTGAAGATTTAGTTGTGTAAGAATGATATGCCGTGTATCAGAGTCAATGATGAAACGGACTGATTGACCTGTGCTTAAGCCTCTCATACGCCACACGGCCTGTAGAAGCGTTCTTTGTGTTATTTGTCTGCCGATGGTGATTAAGCCTATAGCATCGGGAGCTTGGGGGACGTCAGCGCCTGTGGTATGGTTTTGATCTAAAAAAGTCATTCTTGAATGTGGAAGGTCTCGAGTTCTATCAAAGGGGCGATCAGGGAGGTCTTGGGATGCGATGAGCAAGGAGTTTGTCTTATCAAAATGCACTACTTGTCTTTGTGGGATGCGCATTTTGAGTCTGTGGGCCAGCAATGTATTATCGATGTCTTTAAAAAGACCGCCTGCATCGGCAATCATGGAAAAAGCAGGGGCATTTTCTACGATAGAATCTAACATTTCATCCACTTCTGCTGTTTGAACGGTAATGCAGAAGCGCTGGGCTTGTCTATTGCATTCGGTTTGCATTTGCTCAAGTAGGCGCATCGTTGTGGGGATGATGGTTTGGTCCGGCAAGGTTTGGATTTTCGCATGAAGACTTCGCGTGATCCAGAGCGTCCCGGTAAAACCACTGAATCGTTTAAATAGTCCAGCTAATATAATTGGATTGCATGAGAGTCTTTCTGAAAATGTCTTGATTTGGCTAATGAAGCATCGCTCAATTACCTGACGTTTCAGTGGAGCGTTTTCTCTTTGCTCTAGTCGTTCGATCAATATGTCGATGTGAGCGTCGGTAATGTGTGTGCTCAATCCAATGAGATTATCTCCCCGGATGCCCAGAAATAGGCGATAACTGTTTGTGTCTTGTAAGGGTCGTGGGGGATCATATTGCCTAGATTCTTCTTTTGCCTGTCTAATTAATAAGTCTATTAAATTTCGAATGTCTTTGTTTTGAAGTCGTTGTTTCCAGTAGATTTGAAACGTGTAATTTGCTGTCACATAGCAGTTGGCAAATTCTGATCCTGCACATGGAGTATTGGCGGCTGTAAATGGAACGGCATAAACTGCTTGGTCCAATCCATACTTAATATTATATGGATCTAATAAAACCTGAGGCAAAATGTTATTTAATTGTTCCGAGATTAGCGCTAAAATATCTTGATTTAAGTGGGAGAGGTTGCTAAATAATTCTTGTGTTTCGCGATCTAGAGTTGCATCGCGTAATAAATAAGCAAGGACGTGAGCGCGTGAAGCTTGTGCAAACTCAGGGATTTGCTGTAATTGTAACGACATTTTCTCAGCGAGTATTGGCAAAAGTTGAGTGCGATACAATGTAAGGGTTAAAGGGGGCGCGCTACCGTCTGGCCTAGGGTCTGTTTCTATGCGAGCGATTCTTTTGAGCTGTTCATCTGTGAATAGTAGCTCATAAATATCGCCTATTGCTTTCACATAAGGAGCGGCAATGGGGACTTTTAGTCCTACGCTAAAGTTGAGCTCATGGCGTAGATCAAAAATAGTGTCTACTTCATCAAATAACGGATAGCTTGAGGTTCTTAGCAATGATAAAATATTATGTAGCAGTTCGATTTCAACGCCAAAAGGGCGGTCTTGCTGCATATGCTCATCGCACAATTCAATGTATTTTAATAGTAACGCTTGGAGACTGTGATCGGTGGTAATAACACATTGACGATTGACGATTGCTGATTGCAATGAATGATAAAGCGCACGAAGGTGAGACTGAGAGCATTCTATATTGCGGTTGAATGATACAAGGTGCAGGCGATTGTGAAACACAGATGCGAGTCGGCTTTGCATTTGTGTGGAGATTTCAGAGAGTAACGGTTCGGGAACGACAATTAAAGAAAGTTGTTTTCCGTCGGCGCGTAAAACGCCTATAAGCGGCGCTAATACAGCTGTTTTACCAGATCCCATAATGGCTTCTAAGAAGACAGGATTTGGTTGTTCACTTTCTAGTAATTGTTGTAAAAATTGAATTTGATTTTTGCGTAATACCATATTCGAATAATATTCGAACACGAGATAAGCGGGTTGGTAATTCCTTGAATGTTGGCGGCGGAGATACCGATCGGCACCGTTATAAATAGTTGCGATATCATTTTGAGAAAGATGGGGATTGAGGCAAGTTAAAAGAGATGAATTTTGTGTGCCAAAACTTACCAGGATGTCATCGGTATTGATCATGCGAGTTTGTTCGGATGATAAAGTTAACCTATATTGTTGTTGTCTGAAAGGATCTTCTGGCGCTCGATTGGCTAGATCGAGAATCTCTTGTGGCAGGCTTTCAGGATTGCGAGCCATTAAAAATCTCGGTTGTGGTCTATCGATAACAGCCGGTGGGTGCCAGCCGGAAGGCGTTTGATTCAATATCACGGGACTTGTTGATGTTGTATGCAAGCTTTGATAGCGTCTAACCGCTGTAGAGTTTATCCAATCAGTCCGAATTTGAGAATTGCCCATTTGTTCCCAGTTTAAAGGTTCAAATTGTTGCGGGTTTTTAAGAACGGCTAGTAGTAAATCAGCTCCAGCGTGCTGTTGCGATTTATGCGCAGCAAGTAAGATGCTCAATCTGTGTTTCTGTTCGGTGGTTCCCGTTCTAGCTAAATTTAAATAATACCAAAAATTGCTCTGAAAATGGTTGAATGTCTGTATAAAATGTGACGATGCAAAATTGTAGTCATGGACTGGGGGAATTCCAGAGAATTGCCTAAAGTTAAACTGATTTACATGATTGGCTGTTGTGTCCGGCTGCGCGATAGAGGAGATAGGAGAGATTGTAGTTGTAGGATTCAATGTGTTGAGCCGAAAGAGAAAGGGAGAAGAGAGCGGGGATGGAAGTAAAGCGAGAAGGCTCATTTCTTCTTCTTTAGTTAAGCGGAGCGCAGTCACGTGCTGCAATCGATTGAGATAATTAGAATAAAGATCTTTTATTGTTTTAATATATTTTGGTTTTCGATCAATGTGTTTTTTATATTTTCCTAATAAAAGAGCCGAAAATAACGATATAGTTAGTTGGTCTGAATTGTAAGGAGCATCTGGATCGGTGGTGTTGGCTAGTGCTAAAAGTCGGTCTTCTTCTAATTGGGTATATTCAGTGAGTTTGTTTCCGAAGCGTCTTAAGTATTGAGCTGCCTTTGTATAGTTGTGTTGATTCATTAAAATTTGCGCGATGAAAAAGGCTGATTCCCTTGAATCGGGAATTATGTCGCCATGATCGTCAATGTCGAGAAAAAAATGGCGAAGATTAGATTGGTTTGGAGCAAAATCCACTATGCTGAGCGATCTTAAAGGATCCATTCTTATCTCTTGGGATCCTTCAAATAATGGAAGTAGGATTTTAAAGCGATTTTCTTGTTGTAGAACATAATACACTTGATAAGAGCCTAAAAGATCGCATCTGGTGTTTGGGGTGAATTTCCAATCTGGATATTGTTCGCAGCTCCACGAGGTATTGGGTTGCTCATCCTGAATGAATCGTAAATTCAGCCGATGAAATACTCTTTCGTTCGGCCCTGACGCTGGAGATATATATAAGCAGTCATAATCAAGAATATTGCGTTCATTGCTAAGGCCCCATCGCACTGGGGCTTGATCGTAAACTCTCTGTAATCTGCGATTTGCGGAGGTATACACGAGTCGATGCGGCGCATGTTTTTCTCTCAATTGCCAATGGTTGTCATCGCGCCAAATATGGTATCTCAGACGTAGATTATATGGTATTTCCCGGGCGAGTTCATTATTCGCATGAAATAATAATTCTGGAGCGGACTCTGATTCGTGCGCAAACCGAATAAATAGAGAAAAGACATTTTCTCTCAATTCTATCCTTGCGCGAAGGTCCATTCCGTTTTCTTGATATGAGAAGCGGTATTCGTTGTCTGCTTTGATCACTGTGCGAACGAGTGGAAATAGCGATTGAATGATAGGGAGCTCTTGTATGGAAGCTGGGATGGGAATTTCTTGTTCTTCTGTAGGGGCATTTGCAGCCGGTAGGGAGGCTGCATGTTTAGCGAAAGCAGCGCAAGCTTCCCATTGAGATGCTTGGTGATGTCCGTGAGATGGTAAATCTAGTTGCGCCAAGTATGTTCGAGCGAGTAATAATTCTTGCGCTTGCATTTCGCTGAGTCGTTCTACTGTATTGTAATAAGCTGCGAGTTCTATATAAATTAAAGATCGTTGTTCCGTAGAATTTGCCTGGCGTAATAAATCGCGAATCAGAGGCAGTTCATCGAGAAATTGGGTAGCATATAAACTGCCTAAGCGCTTAGATAATCTTAAAATAAATAGTGAAAGAAGTGGATTGGCCAAGGTTTCAGTAATAGACCATATAGTGCGAAAATGGTGGCGCAAGGGTTCCTGCGCCATACTGCATATATTTTGGCCGGAAAAAAGAATGGTTTCGAAGAGATCAGTGTTAGACCACGATGTGAATATTTCGATGTTGCGTTCCAAATATCCCATTGCTTCTGCAGTTCGGCACTGATGTGTTGTGCATAAATGCAAAAGTTCTCGTGTTTTTTCAGAATAGTCTCTAGAGGAGAATTGTCTCCAGAGAGTTTCTCTTGGCTCTGTTCTGTTGTACCCTCCCGCAATCTCAGCTATAGGATGAAGAGAGATTTGAGATTGTTGTAAGACCTTTACGAATGCAGTCATTGCGTGGGTATGAATATTTTCGTATTGTTTTAGCCAGGGAGCTATGCGTTCAATGTGTTCTGAATTTAGATAATCTTGAATGCGACGTTCTTTTCTCACTTCAGAAATTTCATAGTCTGCAAAAGAATTTCTGAATCGAGCAAATAGTGGAGATTTATCTACAATTGCATATACTGGCGCTTGAAGAGTATAAGATAATGTTATGGGGGAGCCAACTTCAGGGAAAACATCATAGACTGTTTTAGTATGCTGTTGAGAATGAGGACTGAGTGCACTATGCCACTCTTGCCACATTTGGCAATCCCAGAAGCAAATATCATCTGTACCTCCTAAAATTTTATTTTTATGATCTAGGGATGGGAAATGCAATTCCATGAAACGGTCTCTTGTAGCGCGGTCAGATTTAAAATAAACTTTCACGGAAAATTCGGAGAGTATTCGCAACGGCGTTTGTAAAATGTGTGCAATTTTACACAAAGTATAGAGTTGTGCATGAGAAGAGGAAGTGGAGTCGCCGCTCAAAACAATAGTATTGGTGAGCTCCCAAAAGAATGCGATGATTTCTTCGGACGTGTGTTGCGCGCACATGCGGTTCCAAAAGGTTGAATCTAAAGGCAACCTTTTGGCCATGTCTAATGCTGCAACACAAACAGAAAAATAAAAGTTTTGACGCAACGAATCTTGTAAAAGACGTGATATAGTTTGTAATTGCGCAAAAGCTGTGGTGGGATCGGTCAGGTCGCATGCTCTTACTGCTTCCCATAGATTGGGGTCATACTGAGCTCTCATATGAGTGATGGGGATGTTGCATTCGGTAGAGCGTTCCGCAGTCAAATCGGGTGAAAGTCCAATATGTGGCCACATGGTATTGCGATGGGTGTTAAGATTGTCTCTTAAAACGGCAAATCGCTGCTCAGCGTTTGTAATATACCGATCCCCGATGATCCCTTTTCTCTGAAGGCTTAGCATTTTGCGGCATGCGAATAAATGAGATCTATGCAAAAGAGCACTTTGCGACTCGGACTCTATGGGTTGATTGCCTAATAATTCTAAACTATGAATCAAGAGGTCGATTTTTAATCGGCGGAAATCTTGTAGGGGCATCCGTGGTTTTATGGCCGCAAATAAAGAGGCCGTTTGACATGTGCCCGATCGTTGTGCGCGCACTACACATGCGGGATCTGGACGCTGTCTTTTGGGTTGCAGCGCCTCTTGTAGCATTTCATAGACCATGCATATGCGAACAGGTGATTTATTGCTGATTTCTTCGGGTATATGCTGTAACGACCAAAGTGTTTCAGCAAATAAAGGACTTGTAAACTTTCTCAATTCGATGTCAAGCCAAAGCAGCGCTTGTACTTTTGTTTGATGGCCGATAGTTATGCATTGATGTTTGAGTGTCGCCCCTTCGCCTGCATTGAAAATGCGTAAGTGTGCGCGGAAACGATTGATCGGGATCAATTCCAACATGATGGCGTGGCCGGGATTGCCATTGTATCCGCTGGGAATCAAAATAGGTTGTTGACGCTCGATTGCCTGTCGCAGCTCAAGTTGAATTGCGGCAATTGCCTCTTCTCTAGGAAGCTGATAACTTTGGTTTATGCGTAATGCAGCTTCTAATGCTGGAAGTAGAGGATTTTCTATATCACCGCGTTGCCTTAAATAAGAAATGAGCTGGGGTAGTCCTCGATGTTCAAGTCGATTCATTGCACTGGCTTGAGATCCAGAAAATTCATCGCCAAATGCATTTGCGAGGAAGGCTAAGTCGGATTGCCAGTGTTCAGGCAATGGTGGCACGTCGTCTTGTGGAATTTGGGCCGGAATTTCTGAAAGATGTTCGTTTGGCAATTCATTGCGTGGTAGATGTGCGAGAAATAGTTCGCGATGAGGATCTTCCCGTAGATAATGTTGGTATTGCTCATATAGAGGTTTTAAACGTGGAGCTACTCGATCTTGTTCTTCAGGATCTAAAAGTGCAAACGAGCGAAAAATAGAGAGAACATCTTGTGGTAAATATTCTCCTGTCGGATCGGCGCAAGCAATTTGCAAAAGAGATATAGGTTGCACACGCTGTCGTAATTTATCGATGCTCAATGCGATCAATAGAGGCAGTACTGCAAGAGATAGTAAAATATTTACTATCAGAGCGGTGACCTTTTTAATTAAAGAGGAATTCTTGTTAGGTAGCAGTGTACAGGAAAATTTATAATTTTCGCGTGTTACCGGAGATGGGAGAAATGTATTGATGAGCGTATTCACGCAATAATTTTACATTAACTTTGTTTAAAAGAAAATGTAAAATAGAAGGTGTAAAATATAAAGGCTGCAAACCGCAGCCTTTATATAAATTTTTCTACAATTTTAGGGTGTAATAGCGTTGGTAATTTTGTTGGCGAATGATCAGAATGATGTGCTTCTTATCCCCTAAATCTTTCAATGTTTCATTGAAATCAGATAAGTTGCGAACTCTTTTTTGACTATTGAGATTGAGCGCAACACCTGTGATCACAAAGCCGGGGCGGATGCCTGCCAGGGCTGCGGATGAGTTGGGTTTGACCTTTGTAATGACAACTCCTTCCGTATCAGAACTCAATCCCAATTTAGTGGCTGTTTCTGCGTTGAGATTTTCTACTTCTAAGCCTATTTTTGAGACGATTTCAGCGGCAGCTACTTCATTTGTTTGTACGCCGAGTTTAACGGATAGCGTCATGGGCTGGCCATTGCGCAAAATGCGAAGTTTGACTGTAGAATCCGGCGTCATCAAACCGATATCATTGCGGAATTTGGTTACGCTTTTAGCTGCTTTATCATTGTAACTAAGGACGATATCTCCTGGTTGAATGCCAGCCTGATAAGCGGGGGAATCTTTCACGACATCGGAAATTAAAACGCCTTCTTGTTTATCGAGACCCAGCGCCTCGCTGAGCTCTTTGTCAACCGGTTGCAGCATGATGCCGAGAAAGGCCCTTCTCACGTTGCCGCCGCTGAGTATTTGTTCAATTACGTTGCCAGCCATTTTGCTAGGGATGGAAAAGCCTATGCCTTGATAACCGCCGGAACGCGTAAAGATCGCTGTGTTGACGCCGATGACTTCACATTGCAAATTGAGAAGGGGACCTCCGGAATTGCCGGGATTGATTGCAGCATCTGTTTGGATAAAATCTTCATACGAGGCAATGCCCAGATCTTGGCGCCCTTTTGCACTGACAACACCTACGGAAAGCGAAGCGTCAAAGCCAAAAGGATTGCCAATGGCAACTACCCATTCTCCAACTTGTAATTCATCGGAATCTCCAAATCGCAAAAAAGGCAGATCCTTTTCTTCGATTTTTAACAAAGCTAAATCTGTGTTTGGATCGGATCCTTTGACGATAGCGGCATATTCGCGGCCGTCATTGAGAATGACGGTGATTTGCGAAGCGTCTTTCACTACGTGGAAATTGGTGACGATAAAACCATCGTCTTGAATGATAAAACCCGATCCGCTGGACATCTGCGGCTGTGGCGGCTGCATTTGAAAATTTTGACCGAAAAATTGTCGAAAGAGATCGTCGTGAAATGGCGAGGTTTGCATCTGCTGCGTTTCAGCGGCTTTGACCTCGGCTTTGATAAATACGGTTGCTGGCATTGCCTTTTTTGCAATTTGTGTAAATGCTAAAGAGGTTTGTTCGAGCAGGGTGGCCCCTGTATCTGCGCTCGGCTGTTGATTTGCACAAAACACCGAGGTGCTCATCATGGATAGACAAATAGTAGTAGCGACAAATTTATACATCATAATGAAAATTCCTTGCAAAAACAGAATATTATCAAAAAGTTTTGAGCTCACTTGTGTATTTGGTCATTTTTTCTTTTTCCCAAAGGGGTTCTCCTAAGAATGAAACGGTCGCCGAAGGGAGATGTTTCAGCCGTTCTACAGCGTGCATGATGTGCGATCGCGAGGTGGATAGAATTTGTTCTCTTAGGTGTTGTCGATCGGCAAATGTGCGTTCTGCGCGAAGCCATGCATAGGCTGCAGCCGCCCGATTGGAAGGGGGAACAGGGGTGTCTAGTGATGCGATTAGGCCTAATTTCGCCTCTTCTAAATCGTTATCGGTAAAAGATCCTTCAGCAATTATGTCGATGGATTTGTGAAATGTTTGCAGTGTGGTTGATAAATGGGGGTCGCGGTATGAATAAAAATGAAAATTGCCTGTGCTAGGAGCGTAGGATGCGCCGCTTCCGTAGGCGCCTCCTTTTTCTCTCACTTCTTTATGAAGAAAGACATTGGATAGCAACTCTGTTGCCAACATGAGCGGTGCAGCGCTGGGGTCGCTGTAGGCGCAGGTTCGCATTCCCAATGCGGTAAATGCCACAGGAGATGAAATGATGTGCGCAGCACTGGTCGGAGCTGGAATCGGATAGTTGCCGACCCAAGCGCTAAGTGGGGAGGTGATCGCTCTTTTGCCCAATGCGTAAAATCGCTTGGAAAGTAGTTGATCTTTATGAGATTTCTGGCAAGAGAGTATGAGATGTGGTTTGCCGGAGATGAGCTTTTGTGCCAGCGATGCTAGGCGATCTACCCAAGCATCGGAAGAGTCTTTGACTAAAGTTTGTATAAATTGATGGTAAGGGTATCCATGCCATTGATTGTAGATGTAAGATGCGGTAGAAAAACCGCAAAGGGCTTGCTGAACGGAGTAATTGAGGGGATTGGAGGCTAAATGCTCGTCAAGTTCGGTTGCATGTTGTAAAAGCCATTGGCCAATCCTTTCGCGATCTGCAAAATCTGAACCGTGAGAAAAGTCGGTTAGTAATTGGAAAAACTCTTCGCTTTTGCGAAATAGTGCTTTGCCGCGCAGTGAAAAGGCCGGTTTTAGACTATCTGGGTTTTTCGCAGATACGTGAAGGGCGAGATTCGCGTCGATTCCTCCTGTATGCGATTCCATAAAATGAAGCGTTTTTTCGTGTGATCTGCCGCCGGTTCCAAGTTCTGTCCAAAGTTTTGAAAGCAACGACAACAAAGGAAGGTCTTGCTGCGCAATATCGGGTACGTCAAAAATGAGTTCGGCATAAAGAAATTGATTGGTGAAACAATCATGATGATATAGCTCAAATGCAGGTTCTGTATGATGTGTTAACGCAAAATCCCGGGCGCGCTGCGGCACGTCGGCTAAAGCTATTTTGGGTAGGCATTCGAGGGATTGGTGCTCTGTGCTTTCTTGGTATTTTTCTAAAGCTTCAGATTCATGGATGATTTGTAGCTTTTGCTGAGGAGTTAATTTGCTTTGAAGGATTTCTAGGCGTTGTTTTTCTTCAGCTTGCTCGCGCTCTTCTAAATTGGGGTCGGGTTTTAATACGAGTGACACAAAATGAGGATTGTCAATGAGGTAGCGCCGGATGAGATTTGGTAAGTAAGCGCGGTTTTTCAGTTTGTGTGACAATTGAGAAAAAAGAGAGTGGATTTGCAGCGCGCTTGCCGGATCGCTGCCGTGCTGCTGTAGTAAACCGGCTCTCATAAATAAATGCAGTCCGAAAGGGCCTCCTTCGGAGCTGATCTCAGTGCGCTGCAATTCGAGTTGGTGTAGAGCAGCTTCTACTCTGTCTTGGCTAATGGGGGACGAGGCGATTTTATTTAGGGTTTGAAATAATACTTTTTTCAGTTCTCCCTCACTTCCCGATTTGCACCCTTTGCAAATAATGGAAAGCGGGATTTCTCTCATTTCGACATCAATTGACGATTCGGCTTCGTGGCAAAAACCCGATTTGAGAAGCGCCTTTTTTAAAGGCGATACGTCGGTTTCCATGAGCAAGGTGTCAATTAGGCTAAGAGCCAATACGTCTGCTTGATCGGAGATTTTCGCAGTGAGCCAAGAAAAGGCTACTTCATATTTATCGGTGGGATCTTCTGATTTAGAAAAAGGATAGGGTTCGCTGGCGTGAACCGGCGATTTGAAGCGCGGTTGTTTTGGCAACGGGGGCGCCAACGCAATTTTGCCTCGATTCGAAAGGGCCTTTTCTTCGATGAAGTCGAGGTGATCTTGTAAGGGTAAATTGCCATAAAAATAAAAAAGACAGTGAGAAGGATGGTAGAAATCTCGATGAAATTCAATGAGTTCTTCATAAGAAAGGTCTGGGATTTCTTTTGGATCGCCTCCTGAATTGTGGCTGTAAGGGAGGTTCGGAGTGAGATATTTGGCTATGGCCTGATGCAAACGGGATTCTGCAGACATCATCGCCCCTTTCATTTCGTTATAAACAACGCCATGAAAAACAAGAGGTGATTGCTCGTTATGGGCCTCACGGAAAGCAAGGCGATGGCCTTCTTGCAAAAAGCTCATATGCTTCAATTGAGGATGAAAAACAGCGTCGAGGTATACCTCGAGGAGATTATAAAAATCTTGTGGTACTTGCGAACTTGCTGGGTAGCATGTAAAATCTTGCCCGGTAAATGCATTCATAAACGTATGCAGGCTGCGGCGCGTCATGGCGAAAAAAGGGTCTTTTACCGGAAATTTTTTTGAGCCGCAGAGAACTGTGTGTTCTAGAATGTGGGCAACTCCATTAGAGGAGGTAGGCAAGGTTTGAAAAGAAAGACAAAAAACATTTTCTGGATCGTCATTGGCGATGTGTAATACTTTCGCGCCTGTCGGCTCGTGCACCAATTCAATCAACGTGCTTTGTAATTCTGGAAGCGGTTGATATTTTGTGATTTGAAAAGCGCCGTAGTGGTCGCCAACTGCGTTCAATGCCGATTTCATAGAAATTAGTGTAGCGAATCGGCGAAAAGTTAGGAAGGGCGAAAGCGCACCTTCCTGACTTTTTGAGCTAATTATCGGCCTTTATTGCGTCCTGCGCGGCGCTGTTGGCCTTCTTGTTGAGCTAAACGTGTGCATTCACGGGCCATGTAATTGCACTCGCCAAGTAGTAACAGAAGATCGTTTTTCGCGCGGTTGATCGCTTGAACTGGAGCTTGTTCGCGGACATTTCTTTGCAGGGTATTCCAAGCTTGATCTACTTGTTTTTGCAACCGTTGATATGTGCTCCATTGAATTGCTTGATTTGAAACAGATCGGCCGGCAGATGTAGTATTGGATTGTCTTGTCGCTGTGCTGCGCGAAGGAGACGCTGACGAACGGCTTCTGACAGAAGCCGAATTGGCTTGTCTTGCTGCTGTGCTGCGCGTAGGCGCTGCCGTGGAGCGGTTTCTGTTTGATATTGAATTAGATGCAGCGCCAACTGCACGGCCGGTTGTTGGCCTATTACTTCGTCTTGCCATAATATTTCCCTCTTGTGATTTATAAATTGTTTTCTCTTTCTGCTTGTAACTCATTGGTAACTAAGTTGTTTTGAATTATGGATTCGTGAACTTTTAATTCATCTAATTCAATTTGGTCGGTTCTCATTAAAGTCAGCATGATGCTGTATTGAGGATCGTTGGCGGGTAGTTCATTGAGAAAGTCTTTCATGATCGCAATGCGCTTTTTTAAGATGAGCTGCTCTTGTTGGTTAACGTCTAACTCTTTGAGCATGAGTTCTCTTCTACTGTGGACGTCCTGAATAAATGCCCTTTGTATGGCTGGGTTGGCGAAGTCTGGGGTAGGACTGTTTCCGAATAAATTATCCATGACTTAATTAATACACGAATGTATATTAAAAAGTAAATTACTTGTAATTATACTGTTTTCAGTTTAGTAATTAGGCGTCTATGTTAAAGTCTTCTGACTGAGAAAGGATTGTTTCGATCGTGGTTAAAACCGTCTCGGCGCTGGGCCGATTTTCGGGGTTTATGGACATCATATCTGAAAGTAAGTTTGCAACCGGGTCGATAAGCGACTCATTTTCTCGAAGCGCTGAGCTCATGTGGCTTCGAAGTTGATCGTATATAAATTGGCTCAAGGTTTCATCGCGGGTCAAGGGGCGTGTAAGATCGTCAAGAGTTGAATGGATAAAACGAAGAATTGCATCGGCGGGGACTAACGTGACGAAGATGGTCACTCCAAAAGACCAGATATCGGATTGATAGCTGGGATGAGATCGACTGCTAGAATTTCTCAATTCTGGAGCGAGATAGTTGATCGAACCTCCCCATTTGGTTTGATTGGTTTTGTTTGTGTTATCAAAATCTGTTAAAGCCCCGATCAGTTGCTTTTGTGCATTTCTTTTGAGTAGGATGTTTTCGGGTTTGATGTCGCCATGTACGTACTCATTTGCATGTAAGTCGTTGACAGCCATAGCAACGGAGTGGAAGATTTTTAAGGACACCAACGGGGCTAGAGGAAGTTTGGTGTAGAGATCTCCTTCTGGAAAAAATTCTGTGATGATGGCAAAAAAATCAGAGGAGGGGGTGCGTAAAGCGTGGTAGAATCGGGGGATGCTTCGAATGGACAATTGCTGCAAAGTTCGATGTATATTTGTTTCATGTTCAAAAAAATCTTGTATTTCCGCCGGGGTTGTGGTGTGCTTGGGCGCAATGCGAAGCATGGCGAATAGGTTTTGAGTTAAAAGATCTACAACCGCGCTGCATTGCTTCCAGTGGCCTCTTTGTGTTAAAGCTGCTTCTACAAAAGTATTTTCCGGCGTTAGAATGCAAACTCTTTCTTGAAACTTGAGCAAAGCTAAGCTTGTCCTTTCTGTTCTCATTGCGGCCAAAGCATTGGCGGCAATGACCAAGATTTGCCGCTCTTGATTCGGGAGAACCGGCTTCAGTAGATGTTGCAGGGTAGGCACAAGGTCTTTTGGTTCAATGCTAGATCCGAAACAAGAAGTTGGTGTGCTCATAGTGCCTATGACTGAAGAAAGGTAAATATTATATCTGGCTGGGCGGTTTTCGTACATAGGAATTGCAGATTTCGTTGCCTATTTTCTAAAAATCATTTAGGCTAACGAGCCAGTTGCACGCTTCTATTGGTCTCTTTGCGATGAGTGGGCAATTGGCCTTGTAATGTATATTGGAGGATCTCAGATGACGACGTTAAAATTGGAAGAAAAAACCGATATTCCTCTATTGCTTGTACCGCCTTTAGCAGAGGTGATTTTTGAGCTGAGATGGGAGTTGCAAGGAGATGCCCAGACCGGGGTGTACCGCGATCAGTCATATCCAATGATGTATGGCCGTATGTATGAGCGGCTTAAAAAAGATTTTCCTATTATTGAAGATCTTCCGTCTGTGCAAGCGCATCCGGACACAGCTCCATATGTGGTGCGCCACCGTTTGCGCAAGGAAAAAAACGGCTGGCCCTTGATTCAGGTAGGCCCGGGAATCCTCACGATCAATGATGGACGAGGGTATTGTTGGAGACAGTTTAAACAATTGATTTTGCGAGTGGTTGAATTGATTGCTGATCTTTATCCAACAAGCGGCCGCCCTTTGAATTTTTTAAAGAGCGAGATTCGATATGTCAATGCAATTGGGTGCGATCCTCAGAAAGAAAACGCTTTGACATTTTTGGAGGAAAAATTACATACAAAAGTCGAGCTTCCGCTTGAATTGTTTACGACGAGCCAAATTGGCCCGTACCCACATGCCGTCGGTTTGAACTTAGCTTACCCGCTGAATCGCCCTTTAGGGCATTTTGCTTGCAGCCTGAATCTAGGGCAGGCTGAAGGGAAGCCAGCATACATTTTGCAATCGGTTGTGTTTTCCTTGGGCGAGGTGGTGCCGCAGGATAAAGAAGCGTTTGATGCGTGGCTTGCTGAAGCGCACACTGTGGCCAAAAGCTCTTTTGTTAGCTTTTGCAAGGGGCCGTTAATGCAAAAATTCTGCGCAACCTGAGGTTTATATGAAACGAGTCGCTATTACCGGGGCCGGTGGGCAGATTGCCTATAGCCTGATTTTTCGCATAGCCAATGGAGAACTTTTTGGCGCTAATCAAGAAGTCGCATTGCAGCTTTTGGAAGTGCCGGATGCAATTGCTTCTTTAAAAGGGTTGGTAATGGAGTTGGAAGATTGCGCTTTTCCTTTATTGAAGGAAGTGAAGATCGGTTCTGATCCGGAAGAAATGTTTGCAGGGGCAAATGCGGTCTTTTTGGTTGGGGCAAAGCCTCGAGGCCCCGGTATGGAGCGCAAAGATTTGTTGGCCGATAATGGGAAAATATTCATTGCGCAGGGCAAAGCGCTCAATCGCTGCGCCGCAAAGGATGTTCGCGTGTTGGTTGTTGGCAATCCGTGCAATACCAATTGTTTAATTGCTATGCATCACGCGCCCAATATTGCAAAAGATCAGTTTTTTGCGATGACTCGTTTAGATCAAAATCGCGCGGTATCGCAGCTTGCAAAACGAGCGGGCTGCGACGTACAGTCTGTGTCCAACGTCGTTATTTGGGGCAACCATTCCTCGACGCAAATGCCCGATTTTGAGCATGCGAAAGTGCGTGGAAAATCAGCGTCGGAGGTCATTGGCGATATGCGTTGGCTGCAAACTGAATTTATAACAGGCGTGCAAAAACGGGGTGCAGAAGTGATTGCAGCCCGCGGTAAATCATCGGCTGCTTCAGCTGCGAACGCAGCTCTTGATGCTATGCGCTCTGTATTTCATCCAACGCGTTCGGGAGATTGGTTTTCGATGGCGATTAGCGCCCAAGGTAATCCATACGGAATTGATGAACGGCTTGTTTTTTCTTTTCCTTGCACTTCCAAAGGAAAAGGAGATATTGAGATGGTGAAAGGGTTGCATTTAACTCCCTTCTTGCAAGAAAAACTCGCTTTAACGCAAAAAGAGCTTTTAGAAGAGCTGGAAATGATAGCTCCTTTACTTAGAGGCTGACTTTATGCGAGATGGCGTTTTGTTTGAGATGACTAAAGATAACTTGGAAACAGGTTTGAGAGGCATCCCCGTTGGATATTGCGTTACGTCATTTGTAGACCCAATCAAAGGGCTTTCCTATGTAGGGCGCCCCATTGGACAAATTGCCCGGCGTGCGCCAATGGAAATTATCTATTTGCTATACCATGGAGAGAACGGCTCTAAAGAACAAGTTTCTCGTTTTGAAGAAGAGTTGGCAAAAAGAGCCTCTTGTAAGAGCGATACTTTGCGCCATATCGAAGCTCTGCCTGTAGTTGGGGCGCCGATGGATCGATTTGCTGCAGCGCTTTTGATTGTTGGTTTATGCGAAGGGACGGGAGATTATCGAGAAGATTGTTTGCACGTCATTGCGAAATTGCCGCAAATTGCAGCTACGGTGATGAATAGCTCTGCTGGATGGGGACCGACGCCGCCTACTAATCCGTCTTTGGGCTATATGGAAAACTTTCTTCATATGCTTAAATTTCCGGGGCAGCGTCCTGATGTGCTCATTGAAATTTTAAAAGTATTTAACGTTGCGCACTACGATCATGACGGCGGTAATTTATCGACATTTGTCGGCAAAGCGGTTGCGTCTGGTTTAGAACCTATGTGGGGCTCGCTTGCAGGCGCTATGACGGCATTAGCAGGACCTCGTCATGGGCGCGCCAATCAAGATTGTTTAGAATTTGTGCAAGAAGTGACGGATCAAGTCGGTCCCTTTCCAAAGCCTGGGCAAATTGAAGAGTGGGTTCGCAATCGCTTGTCGTCGGGGAAATTAGTTTTTGGGTTTGGCCATGCAGTACTTCGCGTAGAAGATCCTCGCGCAACTGTTTTTTACGATTATGCGCAAAAACATTTTGCCGATCATCCCCTGATTCAAACGGCCCTTTTGCTCAGGACCGAAGGGACAAAAGTGTTGAAAGAAAATCCTAAAATTGCAAGTCCTTACCCAAATGTCGATGCGATTACTGGTTCAGTATTGATGGCTGCCGGATTTCCATATCCGGAATATTATACCATTTTATTTGGCCTAGCTCGCTGTATTGGTATTGCGATTCAAATTGTATACGAACGTGTTGAAGCCCGCGATGGCAAAGGCGTGCCGATCATGAGACCTCTTTACTTATATAAATCTAGATCATGAAAGTTCGCTACCCACCTATAGAACCTTATCGCACCGGTTTTTTGTCTGTAAGCTCAGAGCATACGCTCTATTTTGAAGAATGCGGCAATCCAAAAGGAGTGCCGGTTGTCTTTTTGCATGGTGGTCCTGGCAGTGGGATTGAAGCTAGCCATCGCTGCTTTTTCAATCCGGCAAAGTATCGGATTATTTTATTTGATCAAAGAGGTTCCGGCAGAAGCCGCCCTCACGCTTGTCTACATGAAAATACAACATGGCATTTGGTTTCAGATATTGAAAAAGTGCGCGAGCATTTGCATATCGAACAATGGGTTGTATTTGGAGGCTCATGGGGAAGTACTTTAGCTTTGGCGTATGCTCAAACTCACCCTGCGCGCGTAACACATTTGATTTTGCGCGGTATTTTTTTGGGCCGGCCCAAAGAGCTGAGGTGGTTTTATCAATTTGGCGCGCATCATATTTTCCCTGATGAATATGAAAAATATATTTCGGTCATACCTCAAGAAGAGCGAGGCGATTTGATCGAAGCGTATTATAAAAGATTAACCTCAGAAGATTCTACTATTCGTAGCCAAGCTGCAAAAGCTTGGTCGACCTGGGAAGGCGCAACGCTGAAATTGATTTTTGACCCTGAATTTTTTTTTCAATTCACAGAAGATTTTCGAGCTGATGCAATAGCTCGAATTGAATGTCACTATTTTCGCAATCGATGTTTTTTTGATACAGACAATTGGCTACTAGAGCATATTGATGCAGTGAGATCTATTCCCTCGGTGATTATTCAAGGTCGCTACGATATCATTTGTCCGATGGAATCAGCATGGGAGTTGCATTGTGCTTGGCCTGAGGCTCGGTTTGAAGTGATTCCAGATGCCGGCCACGCTGCGAGCGAGCCGGGGATCTTGAACGCGCTCATTGCGGCGACGGAGCGGATAAGTAGCAAATGACTTGCAATTCGTCGTTTTGGTGTCGAGTAACCATGATAGAGTTCGATGCAAGCTGCGATGCTGTGCAATAGGCAATTTGGGGCTGAATCTCAGAGGTGTCGATGTAGAAGAATGACATCTGTTCTGTTGCAGGATTATCGATCCAGAATTGATGGAGACCCCCTGTTTGCCAATTTTGAATGAAGTGGTCGCGTTCATGTGCTTTAGCAACAGTTAGGGAATTCGTAACGCCCCTTTTGATAACTTTGTAAGTTAAGCTATTTCGGTTACGAATTTGTCGGATTTTAACGGAATTATCTAATTTTGGGCCGGGCATCTCATTAGCATCATGAAAAACATCCTCATCAGAATCAGAAGAATCGACAATTTCGGCAGGCGATGCCGATCGTGGGCTAGCAGCTTCTACGGAGGGGGCAGCGGGCAGCTGGCTGTCATCAGCAGCGTTAAAAACAACCTCATCATCAGAATCGGCAATTTCGGCAGGCGACGCCGATCGTGGGCTAGCAGCTTCTGCGGAGGGGGCAGCGGGCAAATTTGCATGAACGGTGTAAGGATCGAACTCTTCTGCTTTGAAATAACGCATTGCAAACCACACAATGGCCTGGCAGCAGACGACGTATGAAATGAGTAAAGTAGCTCCAGTAAGACCGTATATAGTTCGATCTTTCCAAGAAAGCTGGGGGGACGACTCCTCTAATAGATTCATCTGTGTCCCGCTCCAGGCCCTCTGAATTCTCGCTACACCCTCTTTCCAAGGTTGTTGAAAATTGCAGTAAAACCAGTTATTGTACGCAAGGTCTGCAGGAATTGGTATGGCTGGTGCATTCATGTTTTATACTATACCATATTTTCGTATATTTTGTGATTGAAAATAATCAAAACCAATTTTATAATACATATCTATATATTATTTTTTTGACTGAGTGGGAATGAAAATCGCAGTTGTCGGAGCCGGTTTAGCCGGATTTTCAGTAAGTAATTTTTTACTTGATGTAGAAGGGGTAGAAGTTACTTTGTTTGATGCCAAGGGACCTGGCGCAGGGGGGTCTGGCGTATCTACGGGTTTGATGCATCCCTTTGCAGGACGTAGAGCATTGCGCTCGTGGAGAGCGTCGGAAGGAATGGAAGCTTCGTGGAACTTGATTGCGCAAGCAGAAAAAGCTTTGGGATTGCCGGTTGCTTCGCGCGGGGGGATTTTGCGTTTAGCTTTATCAGAACGACAAGAGCTTGATTTTCAAATGCGGGCGCAAGTGGATTCGGATGCAGTGTGGTGCGATCGTGAACAGGTGGCGCTGAAAGCTCCGCTCGCGGTTTGTGCCCCCGGTTTGTGGATACCTAATGCAGGCACAGTATACGCGCGTCGATACATGGAAGGGTTGCTATGTCTTGGCTTATCTAAAGGGTTGAAATTCGAGCAGCGAGAAATTCAAAGCACTGAGGAACTACGTGACTTTGATCAAATTGTACTATGTACAGGTTATAATACTTCGCTGTTTGCAAAATGTTCGCATTTGCAGTTAGAGCCTACAAAAGGCCACGCTCTGCGATGCCGGTGGTCCGGCACTCCTCTTGCTTTTAGTTTGATTGGCAATGGACATATTAGTTTATCGGAGGATCGGGATTTTTGTTATCTCGGGTCAACCTATGAGCATGGATTTGATCATTTATCGCCCAATGTAGGTCAAGTTGAACAGATGATGCAAAAGATCTGCGGTTTTTATCCGGAGGCGTCTCGGTTTGAAGTGGTGGATGTTTTAGTCGGCGCCCGCACTTCGATTTTGCATGGCTATCGCCCCGTTGTACAACAGATTTCGAAAAAAACATGGGTGTTTACGGGACTGGGTTCTCGAGGACTTCTTTATCATGCATTACTGGGCCGTGAGTTGGCGATAGAGATGGCTCAGCGCGTCGGCAGCCTGACGTGCTGTCCACCTGCGTAAGGGATCGGGCTGTAACATCCCTTCAAATATGGGTCTTAATAGAGGGTTGATACGAGCGCAAGTTTCGGTCACCCAGTTTGGATTGCCAAAATAGCTTTGTTGAGTTAGTAATCGAGTTCTCGGGCTGTAGGAGCGAAATGCAAATGGCGGATTTCTCGTAAAACAGATTTCATATAAAACATGGGCTAATGCAAAAATGTCTGCAGCAGGCGTCATAGCTGCTTGAATTTTCTCCCAATCGTCTCTTAAATATCCCTCAATGCCTTCTGGGGCGATGGTGCGTGCATCAGCCCATCGAATGTCTTTTCGGTTGATTCTGCTTATATTGCATGCCAATCCAAAATCTAATAAAAATATTCTAATTTCTCCGTTTTTAATTGAAATTCCGAAATTGTCTAATTTTAAATCTCGATGGATGAAATGGATTTGATGCAAATCATCCACAGATCGACATATTTGTTCAGCGATATATATTTTTTCTGTCGTTTGTAGTTTGTTTTTTTGAATATAGTGAAATAAATTTCCGTGAGTTAGTTTTTCTAAAACTAAATATGTATGGTGTTTTGGGAAGAGTGTTGCACAAGCGGTGCGTAACATTAAGGTGTGCGGTTTGCCCTGTAAAGATTGAAGAATGGAAGTTTCGTTTTGCATTTCGGCTTGAAGAATGGAAGCAGAAACCGTTTCTCTCAACCGCGTTCGCAGTAGCGCAAAAATTTCAGCACGCTCCATGCATAAAACTTGTTTTACAATTTTAGATCCGCCCATCCCGCATCTGCAATGCTCATCTTCTTTATTAGAAAGTAAAAAACAAGAAGTGAGGCGGTTCCGGGGGCGGGGCAGAGCGATTAACGATCGTGGAATAAAATAAATCGAGCGGGGTTTTTTGTAAGGCGCATTGGCGCGCATCATATCTTGGGCTAATGCGTAGAGACGGTTGATTTGCCAATCTGATATCTCGCGAGCTGCAAATTCCCGCACGGCGCTTTTGATGCGATCGGGAGCTTGCGCCGGAGTTAAATGAAATGTACAGATGGGCAGGCTGTTACAGAGCAGTAAAGAGGGCGGCAGTGGAAGCTTTTCTATGGTCCAAATGCTAGGGTCTTGTTTAAAAAGATTTTCCTCTAGATGTATTACAGTAAGTCCGGATAAAGAAGCGAGCGCGGAGGGAAGTTGTTTCAATTGGTTGTTTCGCAAATCCAAATATTGGAGCCATGAAAAATTCGCGATGAAATCAGGAAGGACTGATAATTTTTGATGTGCAAGATTCAATGCTCGGCTGCGAGTGATTTCACAGAGTGCAATGAATGCTAGCGGTTGTGCTAAATGCGGTGCTGTACTCATGTTCAATCTCTATCTATTAACGAAGCGACGATTGAGGAAGCTCTGCGAGCCGAGAGCCTCGATCGAGGCGATGGATTTAGTAAACCTTCAAACAGTGTTTTAATTTTGAGGTTTTGAATGGGTGCTAGATCATTGTCAAGCCAATTGGGGCTATTGAAATGGGCGTACTTGCTGATTAGCCGTTCTTCAGGAGGCTGCCTGTAATAGGTGCAGGGAAGGTCTTTTCGAAACAGTATCCAGAAAAGAACGTGCGCCAGTGCAAAAACATCGGATTCTGGAGTCATTGTTTTTTGCATGGTTTGCCAATGGTTTTCAAGTAAGCTGCTGATTTGTTCAGGAGCTACAAATGGACTCATACTCCACTCAATCGAGGCGCCGGTGACATGCTGGATGCGGCAAGCAAGTCCAAAATCAATTAAGTAAACGCGAACCGCTTCAGGGGTAATGCATATTCCGAAATTGTCGACTTTGAGATCTCGATGAATAAATTCGGCTGAGTGCAAGTCGGCGAGCGCTCCTAACATTTGTCTGATGATTTGCAATAGTTCTCGAAGCGAAAGGGCATGTGAAGCGAGATAGGTGTATAAATTCCCATGAGTCAGGGGTTGAAGGGCTACATACGTTCTGGACATAGATGCGCTGTTCGTGGGCGAGCGGATCGTTTCACATTCGGTATATAACCTTAAAAAATAAGTGCTATGTTGGATATTGCGCAAAATCCAAGTTTCTCGGCGCATGTCATATTTGAGTGCGGCAACAATCATATTTGTATCGTCGCGGCGATTTCTAGCTAGCGCTACGCGCCTGCCGCTCGTCATGCATAAAGCATTTTTAACGATTTTTGAAGCGCCGGATCCTAAAATGTGTGGATCGTCTTGTTTATTGGATAGGAGTAAACATAAAAGTCCGGTTTGATCTACCTTGCGCATAACAATTAAAGATCGTGGAATCCAATATTGTTTGCGCGAATATTTTTCAGAAACATTTCTTTTTCTCAATGTGTCTTGTGCTATGGCAAATAAACGCGCTAACTGATAATCCGAAATTTCTTTGTGTAAAAAAGTTCTTACAGCAGCAGCAATGCCATATTGAACGATGGGCTCAGGATGAAAATGGAATGCTTCGATAGGAAGACCGTTGAATTGATGTAGGTTCGGAGGCAAGGGGAAGTCCTCTTCTGTCATGGTTGCAATCTCTTCGCTTTCTCCAATAGGATTGCCGCGCAAATCTAACGCATGCAAGTGCTCTAACCGGCCGAGTAGAGAAGGGAATTCATGAAATTCGTTGAAGCTTAAGTCGAGTCTTTGCACGTATTTTAAAAAGCGATCTGTGAGATCGTGGAAATAAGACAAATTGGTTCGCGATAACACCAGCGCCTTTGAGCGGCAGTGGTACGCTTGATTGATTTTTAAACTCGCAGTTAGAGAAAAACTTTCTGTGCTCATAGTCCTAACGAATAGAGTTTGACAGAACGTAAAAGAAAACTTAACATGAAAAGACTTATGAAGGAAAGATTAATATTTTTAGGTACTGGCGCTTCTACGGGCGTGCCTGTGATCGGCTGCCGATGTGGGATTTGTCAGTCCACGAACTGTAAAAACAAACGCTTTCGTTCCTCGGCGCTCATTCAAACTCAAAACAAGACATTTTTGATCGATATCGGCCCCGATTTTCGACAGCAAGCGCTGCTGCATGACATTGCGCATATCGATGGACTGCTGCTGACTCATACTCATTATGACCACATTGCCGGTATTGATGAATTACGAGCGTTGAATTTTCGACAGAAAAAGCCGTTTCCCTGTTTATTGTCGCAGGCATCTTTGACCGATATGCAAAAGCGCTATTATTATTTATTTCAAAATAACGCTTCTGACGAAATGCGCTCGGCGCAACTAGATTTTCACGTATTGCCCCAAGGTTCTTCTTCGGTTCATTTTTTAGGTACTCCGATAGAGTTTATCACTTATCGGCAGGCGAATATGGAGGTGAACGGGTTTCGCATTGGCTCTTTAGCCTATGTATCGGATATTAAAGATTATGACACCTCGGTTTTGAGTGCATTAAAGGGAGTTCAAACGCTAGTTTTGAGTGCGTTGCGGCCCGGGCCTTCCCGCGTTCACCTTTCTTTTGACGAGGCTGTCGAATTTGCCCGCAAGGTTGGCGCTCACCGCACTTGGCTTACGCATTTATCTCACGAAGTAGATCATGAAGCGGCGTGTCGAGCATTGCCGTTGGATGTGCAGCCTGCATACGATGGACTGGAATTGTTAAATGTACTAAGTTAATACCCAATTATGCATGAAGTATATGAAACTCCCAAACTGGGAGCAGGGCGATTGCATGAGCTATTGCCTCATGAAAAAAGAGCCCTGCTGGTCGGTACCTATGAAAGCTCGAGGGTAAAATCCTCTTGTGAAGAGCAGTTGCGCGAATTAGCCAGCCTTGGTGATACCTATGGATTGGAAACTGTTCATCAGGTAGCAGCGCCCATTCGAGAAATCGAAGCTGCGACTTATATTGGTTCTGGCAAAGTAGAAGAAATTCGAAAATTAGCCGAAGAACACGCCGCCGGCATAATCATTTTTGACGATGAAATTTCTCCTCAGCAGCAAAGGAATTTGGAGAAAAAAATTCAACGCCCTGTCATCGATCGATCTGAGTTGATCTTGGGCGTATTTGCTCAGCGCGCCCAATCGCGCGAAGCCAAAATTCAAGTGGAAATTGCCATGACGCGCTACCAGTTGCCCCGGTTGGTGCGCTTATGGACCCACCTTGGACGGCAAAAAGTGGGCGGTGGAGGCAAAGGCGGTTTTTTAAAAGGAGAAGGGGAAAAACAGATCGAGATCGATCGGCGCATTCTTCGAAAAAAACTCAGCGGCTTAGAAAGCGAGTTAAAAGAGATAAAGCAACATCGAGAGCTTCAAAGAAAAGCTCGCGTTCGAACTGGAATTCCCACTTTTGCCATTATCGGCTATACCAACGCCGGTAAATCGACCTTGCTGCATGCATTGACTGAAGCAGATGTTTTAATTGAAGATAAGTTGTTTGCGACTCTAGATACAACGACTCGCAAATTCACCTTGCCGAATAAACAAGAAATTTTGTTAACGGATACCGTCGGTTTTGTTCGCAAGCTGCCGCATCTTTTGGTTGCAGCCTTTAATAGCACATTGGAAGAGGCAGTGCAGGCCGATATTTTGCTGCATTTAGTCGATGTGAGCAATCCGCAGGCCGGCGCTCATGTTGAGACGACGTTTGCCCTTTTAAAAGAGCTAAAGGCCGATAAGAAGCCGATCTTGCACCTGCTCAATAAAATAGATCAATGCCAGAGCCGTCTTTTGGTCGAAAAGATGCGCATTACCTACCCTAAAACCGTAGAAATTTCAGCGTTGACTAAGCAGGGATTTGACCGGCTTTACGAATTGATGATTCGAGAAATTTCGCTGCTTCGAAAAACCGTATCTTTGCGCATTCCGCAAAGCCAATATGCTTTGGTTAGCGAAGTGATGAGAGAGGGGCGGGTGCATACCATTGCTTATGAAGAAAACGATGTGGTGCTAGAGGCGGAAATTCCGACCGTTTTAGAACATAAAGTAATCTTGTATCTGATTCCATGACTATTTTAGATTTACCCCCGCAAGCTCGGCCGCGCGAGCGATTAGCTGAAAGCGGCGCGGCCGCTTTGTCATGCATCGAGTTGATTGCGATCTTGCTTGGCAGTGGGACCAAGGCCCGTTCCGCCTTGCAGCTCGCCGCGGATCTTTTGATTCGTTTTAAAACATTAGAAGCTTTAGCAGAAGCGACTTTGCAGGAATTATTGCAAGTCCGCGGCATTGGTTTTGCAAAAGCCGTGCAACTGCAGGCGGCCTTTGCCATATCAAAAAAACTATCGACGCACGCTGTAGTTCGTTCGATTGAGACCCCGGCGGATGCATTTTTGGAATTATCTCCACTTTTGGCCGATGAAAAAACCGAAGTACTTTACGTTTTATTGCGAGATGTGCGCCGCAATCTCATTCATAAAGAGGAAATTGGACGTGGAATTCTCAATCACCTAATCATTCATCCTCGCGAGGTTTTTTGTCCGGCGATTCGCCATCGCGCGCAGAGCATCATCATCGCCCACAATCATCCATCCGGCGATTGCGCTCCCTCTAGAGCGGATCTAGATGCAACGCAGGCTATTTATGCCGCCAGCAAAGTGATCGGCATTCCCTTAATTGATCATCTCATCATCGGCAAAGGCTCGTTTTTTTCCTTTCAGCAAAAAGGACTTCTTGAGCGCACCTTGTATTAGAGGTTTCAATAGCCTCGACTATTAATCTATTTTTGCCACTTCCATTCTAGGGGTTTTTATGGCATTATTCTTCCCATGAAAAAATTCACAGTAGCTACTTTGGGCTGCCGCACCAATCAATATGAATCTCAGGCATATGCTGATCAATTAAAAACTTTAGGATTTGTGCAGGCAAAAGAAGGGGAAACTGCGGATTTGTGCATTGTCAATACTTGCACCGTGACTCACGCTGCCGATAGCTCTTCGCGCAGCCAAATTCGCCAATTGCTTCGCGAGCACCCAGGGGCGCAAGTTGCTGTGACGGGGTGCATGGCTGAGAGCTCTCCTCAAGAAATTTTATCACTCGGAGACGGAATTCAAATTATTTCTAACAAGGACAAAGAGCAGCTTGTAGGGATTTTGTTTCCCGAGCAAGCCGATCTGCCTGAGTTCAATATCAAAGCTTTTGATGATCGAACAAGGGCGTTTGTCAAGGTTCAGGACGGTTGCAACTCATTTTGCACGTATTGCATTATTCCCTATGTCCGAGGGCGTTCGCGTTCCAGGCAAATTGGCGAGATTGTCGATGAGGTGCGAGGTCTTGCGGCCGGTGGTTATAAAGAAGTTGTGATCACGGGGATCAATGTAGGGGATTTCGACGGAGGCGGAAGGCTGGCAGATTTGGTTCGCGCTGTCGATCGAGTAGAGGGAATTGAGCGGATCCGCATTTCTTCGATCGATCCGGATGAGATCGACGATGATTTGGCCGATGCTGTGCTCAATGGACGGGCCTGCTGTCCTAGTATGCATATTGTCTTGCAAGCGGGATCGAATGTCGTATTAAAACGAATGAATCGCAAGTATTCGCGTCAAATCTTCTTGCAGACTGTAGAAAAATTATTGGCTAAAAATCCCCACTTTACAGTGACCACTGATATCATTGTCGGCTTTCCTGGAGAAAGCGACGCCGATTTTGCCGATACGCTTGATGTTGTAAGACAGGTGAAATTTGCCAAAGTGCATATGTTTCCATATAGTCCTCGCAAGCGCACTCGCGCGGCTTTATATCCCAATCAAGTGCCTGCTGATGTCATCCGGCAGCGCAAAGGCGAGCTCATGCGTTTAGCAGAACAAATGGCTTTTGAATTGAGAAATCGATTCGTGGGACGCAAGATGAAGGTCTTAGTGGAACAAGGCCAGCATGGGCATACCGATAATTTTTTGCCTGTGACCATTGAAGAAGGACAGTGCAGCCCTAACGATATTGTGGAATGTATATTGAATGAAAATCGGCCTGATGGGCTAGTAGGACAGCTTGCATGAAAATTGAAATCAATGAAAAAATCCGCCCGTTTTCTCATCGTTCCGGAGTTTGTTGTTTAATTCCAGGCAGCGAAGTATCTGTGCAAGTTTTTGCGGCGCTTCTGAGAGTGAATGGCCTTTCGGACATGCCTTTAGCGATTACCGGCCCCATCAAAGAATTTACAGTACAGATCGATTTAGAAAAACAAGTGCTTTGGGTTTGGGGAATTGCTCAAGAAGGACATTATCGATTCGGTTTGCAAAACGAAGAGGGATCTATTGTTTTATTCATGGATCGATGTCCTGCCAACGGCATTGAGATCGGTCGGTATAAAGCAATGCGTAAAGACAAAATTGTGCTTTGTGCGGCAAAGAAATCAGTTGCGCCGCTTCGAATGGAGAAATTGTTTTTAGGTAATCATAAAGCGCAAGATTGGGACTATGTCTGGCGTAGAATGGATCTGAAGGAAATTGCTCCTGCTCTATTTTTATTAGGACAGCAGACACCTTTTGTTCAAGAAGCTCAAGGCCCTATTGCAAATCTAATACAAACGCAGTTGTCTTTGTTTGTTCGGGTTGGTTTGTCAGATTTATTAGTTCCTCGCTTGGAAGATCTCGATTATCAAGGAATCGTCCCATCCAATCTTGGACAGGGTGATCCTAATGGACTGCTACGTGCTGCATATCTGAAGATGCGATCTTTTTTGCTTGCGGTCACTTTCAATAGCGTGCAGATTTTGCCAGATTTGCCGATAGATTGGGATGCAGGCCGCGCCGTTTGCCTGCAAGAAGAAAGCGTCGGTGAATTTGCTTTAGAGTGGAGTCGCTCGCAAATGAGAAAAATGATTGTGCGCGCGTTAAAAACTCAATCACTCTCTTTTTGTTTTGCAAAGCCGATTTGCCGCTATCGACTCAATGGCGTATGGACGGACAATGGGGCCGTAGTCGATTTGGAAGAGGGCAAGGTCTATTTTTTTGATCGTTTTGAAAAGCACTGATGAGGTGATTCAAGAATTGACTTTTTTTTAACCAAGATTTAATAATCACCGTCTTCTTCTAACGAAAGACCTGTTCGGGGATTCCCGAGGCTCGAAGGAAATGGTTGCTAGAATGCCTGCCGATATTTCTCCTTTTAAATCCAGCGATGTAGGTTCGACTCTGGTAGATGAATCTATGGAGGAAAATGTCCAAAGTTCTGAAGCATTGGACACGTGGAGTGTGCTGTTTCAAAAGCTTCAAAGTAAAAAAATTTCTTGGGATTATTTTCTTTCACAACTACCTGTAGATTTTTGGACCAGTACCGAGCATCCTTTATTTGAACTTTGTGTAGGTGAAGAGGGGCATACTGTATTGCACTTAGCGCTCATTCATAAAAAAATCGACGTTGTACGTCAATTGGCGGTGTTAGCTCCCTTGCGTTATAAACGAAACCGTTACGGGCTGAGTCCGTATGAGCTGGCTAGATATCTTGATTGCCGCGAAGGAGTGGCGGCATTGGGCGAAGTGGATCAGACTCAATTTATTGCGCAGCATAACGTTGCATTTGATGAAAATTTTTCTGGGCATATATTGCCACAGCTCGATTATCTTGCCGTTCCGGTTTATGAGTCCAATGCTGTGTTTGAGTATATTTTATCTCGTACAAAGCGGGCAAAAAAAGCCGACCAAATTCCTCCTGAAAAAATTTGGATGGGGATATATTTTGATCGTGAGATGCAGCAGTCGCTGCATCCTAAAGTGGCTTTGCGTTGGATTGATTGTGAAGTTGGATTTGGGGTGTTTTCAGCCCAGCGCATTTTGTCTTGCGCATTTATTGGGGAATACACCGGTGTAGTATTGGAACGGCGAGAAGAATTGGTGAAGGACAATCGCTATTGCGTGCGCTGTACAACTTGGGATACGGGGCGTAAAAAATTTGTGATTGATGCTACTTCCAGGGGCAATTTTACACGGTTTATTAATCATAGCGCAAAACCTAACGTCGGTCTGCAATCGATTTATTGGCGTGGTATGCCAAGAATGGTTTTTATTGCTTTGAGAGAAATTTCAGAAGGGGAGCAATTGACATTTGACTATGGGCCTCTTTTCTGGAAAGATGCTAAGCAAGTTCCAAAAATATTATAATGTGCTGTCATGTCAATTCTCCTTTATAAAAAGGAAGTTTCTAGTTTAGTTCCTTTGCATCAATTGCATACTCACACAGGCTCTTTATTTTGTCCTTATTTGCAATTTGAGCATCAAACTCTTTTGCAAAAAATCGCTAAAAAAATGCAAAGCCTTCATAAGGAGGGGGAGTTTAGCGCTGAACCTTTATGGCTTGGCAGTTATTTTCAAAAAGAATTTACCGATCCCAATTTACCGCAGGTATCCATTCGGTGGATTGATGATGAAATGGGGTGGGGTCTTTTTGCCGAAATTGCGTTTCAGCCCATGGAGTTTATCGCTGAATACACCGGGATAGTGCGTCAAAGAAGATCTGCAGATCAAACTAATGCGTACTGTTTCGAATATCTTTTAGCCCCTGGACATGATACTTCTTATGTTGTAGACGCGCAAGATCAAGGAGGGTTAGCTCGGTATATCAATCATAGCGATCATCCTAATTTGGCCTCGGCGCAAGCGGTATTCGATAATATTAGCCATATTGTTTTATATACCAAAACTTTCGTTGCGAAAGGGGAGCAGCTCTGTTACGATTATGGGGCCGATTATTGGAAATACCGTAAAAAACGACGAATTATCCACTAATTAGTGGTTATCAAAATAGTTAAAAATTGTCGCCGTACTGAGGATGTAAATTATTATGTGGTGCACGACGAAATAAGAACGTTGGATCTGAATCCCTGGTTATCCCGATTGGTAAGTTGTGAATCAGCGTATGTAATGAAGAGGGTGCGTTCAAAGGCCGTTCGGGGTGTAACCATAATAGGTCTTGCGTGCCCACTGCTGGATCATCCACAAACTGGCACGCTCTTGGCAGCTCTCGACTTAGTGGAATAAATATAGATTGCGCGGTAACTGCCTGCCTTGCATGATCGATGTTATCGATTCGCAAAGAATTAGTGAAAGAGAATGTGTGAATTAATTTTCGAAATTGTGGATGCGCATTTATTAGATTAACACCTACATGATCATTGTTCTCAACATCAATAGTCATTATTAAATTTGGAATGTATTCGATGTTAGTTAAATATGGATTGGCTAATTCAATTGAAGGAAAGTAATGGCAGGAGAATGAGGAAAATCCAAGTGATTGTTTATGTAGATTTATCAACGTATATAGCTTAACCAAGGCCGGGAGCGTTTCTTGTGCTGGGTCAATAACTGTTAGATGAATGTGACGGCGGCCTGATCGGGCTAGAGTTATCACATATGCCAATTCTTCGAAGCAACTTCCTGATCCTATGCTTAGAATTTGAAAAACGTGATTTTCCGGCATGACTCCAAGATGAAAATGAGTGCCAACTTGCAACATAGTTAGTTGCTGAAGCAAGGTTCGTCCTTCGGGGCAAATGTTCTGGCAAAGGCACATTTGAAAGGTGTTGCGCAGTGCTGCTATCGATGCGATTGCAGTGCGTGGGTTGGTAGTGAGGTCTGCTATGTCAGATGGAGTAATTTGTGATAATTCTTGTATGGCCGGTTCGAATGAGATTTGTTCATTGCTATGGAAATAGCGTTGAAGTTCGTGTCTGTCTATCACACGGTGTGCGCTAGCGAAAAGAGATGGTGGTTGTGAGCACACCGGTCCACTGTTAGCAAAGCTTGGTGCCGGGGGCAGCATTTGTTGCGGGGGAGGGGGTAGTCTTTGCTCGGCAGCTGCGCTAGCGGAAAGGGATGGTGGTTGTGAAGCCGCCGGTCCACTGTTCTGATAAAAGCAAAAAATATATTGAAAAAACTCAATTAATCGAGCGATGGCAGTTCTAAAAAGACGTGTAATGGGATTTAGGAGGATAGGCGAGTGGCGGGGGGCGCAGAATTTGGACGGGATTGAAGATTGATTTCTAATGCCATGTTTATATTATAAATTAACCGTTAAATTTATGCATTATTTTTTTGTTTTGTGTATAGTAAAATAAATCTATTTATTAGATGTATTGCATAGCTGCAATCTGTATGCAACCTCTTTTAAGATGACTATTGCATAGGAAGGATGGGTTTGCTACGATTGTAGCTCCTACAGGAAATACCGTAAAAAACGATGAATCATCCTCACGCTTATCACGCCTCAAAAGGTCGTCTTCCTCCCAAAGATCAATTGATTATGGGTTTGCACGCTTTAACTGAGCTGTTTGCTGCTGCTCCAGATCGGATTTTGAAGGTGTACACGTCAGTTAAAAATGCACAAGAGCGCAAAACCGGTATATTGAAAGAATGTGAAAAGTGGCAGGTTCCGGTAGTTTTGACCAATGAGTCGGAATTAACCCACATGTGCGGATCTGATTCGCATCAAATGTTTGCAGCTCATGTAAAAGGCCGTACTTTCTTGGATGTGGCTCAATTTTTGGAGAAAATTGGCGATAAAGATAGATCTGTTGTTTTGATGTGCGATCAAATTTTTGACCCTCAAAACTTTGGCGCTTTGATTCGCTCTGCAGAATGCTTGGGAGCCGATGCGGTTGTATGGTCTAAAAATCGCGGAAGCGATTTGACGCCGGTCGCTGCAAAGTCGAGCTGTGGCGCCTCTGAATGGATGACGCTCGTGCGAATTGCAAATTTAGCGGAGGGTGTATCGCAATTTCAAAAGGGCGGTTATGAGGTGGTGGCGTCGGTGTTGAAAGAGGGGGCAGTCGATGCTTTTCGCTTTTCTTTTTCTCCGCGAACAGTCATCGTAGTCGGGTCGGAAGGCGAGGGAATTCAGCCTTTAATTCAAAAAAGGGCCGATCACTGTCTATACATCCCCATGTCGGGTAAAATTCAATCGCTCAATGTCGCTCAGGCGGCAACTTCTTTGCTGACTTGCTTTCAGCGCGCTAGCTATTTTGGTGCGTCATAGGGATGGCGCAGCAATTTTGCCATAAAAACGGCGATGATCGCGGAGGCAATTAGGATCGGGACAAGAAATGCGTAAAGATATTGCACTATGAACGCGCTTAACCCAGCAAAAACACCTAAGACCGTCCCGATCAATAAAAAAGTCCTTTCGATGTAAATACCAGCGAGAAAAACGCCAAGGGCTAAAATGGTCAAATTGAAAATTCCAGCTGCAAAACGACTAACGGTTCCTAAATCGACGTATAGTGTTACGAGAAAAACGGCGAGAATGACGCCAATCCAATGCAATAGCTCATGTCCTAGAGTAATTGGAGAGATCGTTTGTGTTTGGCGTTTGACATACCAACTGAGCCAAAGTGCAAGCACTGCATAGATCGGAATCACCCAGCGCCAGTAATCCCATCCTCCTGTCGCGTAAACGTCAGTAATCACTATACCGATAAAGGCTAAAATTAACATGACTAGGCCGACGCCTAGACGCGCTTTCCAGGGATGTGTGGGTATCATATCTTTGCTTCATATGGGATTTGATGCAAAATTGTAAAGAGTCATTTGACAATTGGCGTGTAGCTCAGATACGTTTGTAACATGTCGCAAACACTTGCTGAATTTAGAGAATACAACCCGCACCACTTGCTTGGTTTACACCAGCAACCGGCTGGATCGTTAATTCGATTATGGCGGCCAGGCGCCGAAAAGGTCTATGTCGAGGTAGGCGGATTTGTTCATGAGGCGTCTGCTGTCGATGCAAATGGACTGTTTGAGCTTTCTTTAGAAAAAAAAATCGATCGTTTTGATTATCGAGTCTTTCATACGGATGGATCGGTGGGCTGCGATCCTTATGCGTTTACTCCTTTAATCGGCGAAATGGATGCATATCTGTTCAATGCCGGATGCCACTATGATTTATTCCGCATTTTAGGGGCGCATGTACGCGCCGTTGATGGTGTGGGTGGTGTGCATTTTGCCGTATGGGCTCCAAATGCTCGATCTGTTAGTCTCGTCGCTGATTTCAATCATTTTGATGGCCGAGTCAATCCTATGCGCTCGATGGGTTCGTCGGGGATTTGGGAGCTATTTGTACCGGGGTTGCAAGAAGGTGTTAAGTATAAATTTGAAATTAGGACCCATGCAGGGGATTTGAGGATTAAAAGCGATCCGTTTGCATTTTTTTCAGAGCTTCGTCCTGCGACGGCGTCTGTTGTATTCGACGTCGATCGTTATGTGTGGAATGATCATGCGTGGATAGAGGCTAGAGAGCGGTGTTGTCTCAATCGTCCTGTCTGTATTTATGAAGTGCATCTTGGATCTTGGCGTTGGTATGGCAAGGAGTTTGCCAACTATCGTCAAATCGCTGTGGATTTAGCCAATTATTGCGTATCGATGGGCTTTACTCATGTTGAGTTGCTCCCTGTGATGGAGCATCCTCTTGACGAGTCGTGGGGATATCAGGTGACAGGATTTTTCTCAGTGACGAGCCGCTACGGAACTCCGGAAGATTTTCAGTTTTTTGTCGATCATTTGCATCAAAAGGGGATCGGGGTCATTCTCGATTGGGTGCCTGCCCATTTTCCAACGGATGATTATGCTTTGAATCGATTTGACGGGACTGCTTTGTACGAGCATGAAGATCCTCGCAAAGGAATTCATCCGCACTGGAATACGGCAATTTTTAATTATGGCCGTAAAGAGGTGACGAATTTTTTGCTTGCAAGCGCTTTGTATTGGCTCGAGGTGATGCATATCGATGGATTGCGTGTTGATGCAGTCGCTTCTATGCTGTATTTGGATTACGGAAGAAAGGCTGGGGAGTGGATCGCCAATCCCGATGGCAGTAATTACAATGTGGAAGCTGCCGACTTTGTTAAACATCTCAATTCTATTGTGCATCAAAAATTTTCCGGCGTCTTGATGATTGCCGAAGAATCTTCTGCGTATTTCGGTGTTTCGCATCCGATAGAAAAAGGGGGATTAGGATTTGATTTAAAATGGAACATGGGGTGGATGAATGATACGTTGCGTTATTTCGCAAGAGATCCGCTGTATCGTAGATTTCATCAAAACGATTTGACCTTTAGCTTGCTATACGCCTTTTCAGAAAAATTTGAGCTCGTTTTATCTCATGATGAAGTAGTGCACATGAAGGGAAGCTTACTCACTAAAATGCCCGGTCCCGATTGGCAAAAGTTTGCCAACGTCAGGCTTTTGTATAGCTATATGATGGCGCATCCTGGGAAGAAGTTATTATTTATGGGCGGGGAAATCGGACAGTGGAGTGAATGGAATTGCAAAGCTCATTTAGATTGGCCTTTGCTTGACTATCCGCTGCACCGAGGTTTGACGACTATGATTCAAAAACTCAATTTGTTCTATCAGCGCCATAGCGCTTTATGGGAGCGCGATTTTGATTGGGAAGGGTATGAGTGGATTGAATTTTCCGATGTGGCCAACAGTGTAGTGTCGTATAAGCGCAAAAGCGCAAGTGAAACGCTCATTGTTGTGCATAATTTTACTCCGCAGTATCACGAGCGCTATTGGATTGCTAGCGCGCCTAGTGGTGTTGTGGTAGAAGTGTTCAATACAGATGCAGAAGAATTCGGCGGCTGTGGTAAAGTAAATCCAAAACTCACGCAAAATGAGAGCGGTTTTTGGATTGAGCTCGCTCCATTAGCTACTATGATTTTTGCTACTCGATTGCCATGATACGAAATCTACATCAATACCTCGAACTTGTCGCAGAGATGATCGAGCATGATCGCCATTATTACGACGAGGCCAAGCCGATCATTTCCGATTATGAATACGATCGAAAGATGGCTCAACTCATCGCTTACGAAAAAGCTCATCCCGATGATGTTGACCCTAATTCTCCCACGCAAAGGGTTGCAGAATCGGCAACAGAAGGTTTTAAGCAAAAAGAACACCTCGTCCCGATGTTTTCGTTGGCCAACACCTATTCTGAGGGAGAGGTTGGCGATTTTGTGAAGCGGGTACATAAACTGCTCGAGAAAAATCGCATTTCGTTTTGCTGTGAATTAAAAATGGATGGCACTGCGATTTCTCTATTGTATGAAAAGGGCCATCTCATCTCCGCTACTACAAGAGGCAACGGAAAGAAAGGAGATGATGTTACGGCCAACATCAAGACGATTAAATCGGTGCCGCTGAAATTAGTGGGGGAAAATATCCCTGATGTAATGGAAGTGCGCGGCGAGGTGTATTTGAGTCTTGCCACATTTCACGCTATCAATGCAGCGCGCGAAGAGGAGGGGCTTGATCTGTTTGCCAATCCCCGCAACGCCGCCGCCGGATCTTTGAAATTGCTCGATCCGAAAGAAGTAGCTAAGCGCAAACTACAGCTGGTGACTTATGGAATTGCCGAAGGGTATTTTCCGGTCAGAACTCAGTATGAAGTGCACCATTTTTTAAAAGAAGTAGGCTTGCCGACAGCTAGTCGCGACCATTTAACAATAGCGCATGATTTGCATGAGATCATGCAGTTTGCACAAAAAATTCAGGAAGCAAGGCCTCATTTGCCTTTTGAAATTGACGGCATTGTCATCAAAGTCAACGATCTTACGGAGTGGGATTTATTGGGACATACCGGCAAAGTGCCCCGTTTTGCCGTTGCCTATAAGTTTGCCCCTGAACAAGCTGGTACTCGTATCAATGACATTACCGTTCAAGTTGGAAGGTCCGGTGTCTTGACCCCTGTTGCCGAGCTAGAACCGGTTTTTTTGGCAGGTAGTACCATTTCTAGAGCTACCTTGCATAACCAGATGGAAGTGAATCGCAAAGACATTCGCGTAGGAGATTTTGTCGTCATTGAAAAAGGGGGCGATGTCATTCCCAAAGTGGTGAATGTCGATTTTTCTAAGCGGCCCTCTATATCCCATCCTTGGCATATGCCAAAACATTGTCCTGTTTGTAAAACAGAAGTGACGCAGCGCAGCGGCGAAGTGGCGATTCGCTGTCCAAACTCCCATTGCTCCGGTCAGAAAGTTCGAAGAATTAGCTATTTTGCTTCTAAGCATGCGCTAGATATCGATCACATGGGAGAAAAGGTGGTGGAGCAGCTCGTCGACAAAGGTCTTGTAGCGCGCCCTTCGGATATTTATTTATTAGATGAAGAAAAGTTGGCTAAGCTCGATAATTTTAAAGAAAAATCAATCCGCAATTTGCTCGATAGTATCGACGCTTCTCGCGAGTGTTCTTTAGCCCGTTTTATTATGGGCCTGGGCATTCCTTATGTAGGGACCGAGACTGCTGAGTTGATTGCCGAACACGCCCATAGCGTTGAGAATTTATTAGGTCTTACCGAGGAAAAACTCCTGGAGATCGAAGGGATCGGAGAAAAAACAGCTCATGCTATTTACTCCTTTTTCCAAGACCCTGAAAACGTACATGAGATGCAGCTGCTCTTAAAACACGGCCTCAAGCCGCAGAAAGCCGTGGTGAAAAAAATAAGTGGACATCTTTTTTCCGGTAAAACATTTGTCCTCACCGGCACGCTTTCCCAATACAGCCGCGATGAGGCAGCGCGGCTCATTAAAGAGCGCGGCGGCAAGGTGAGCGGTTCGGTTTCCAAAAATACCGATTATTTGCTTCTGGGCGAAGAACCAGGTTCAAAGTACGATAAGGCAAAAGCGTTAGGAGTTGCGCTCATGACCGAGCTTGATTTTCTGAACGCCCTGTAAGGGGTTGTCAAACAATAAACTAAAGCATTTGACTGGCTGCGGCTTTGCCAAATCGATCTTCCTCCTTACCCTTCCCACATGGGGGAAGGGCTGCGTCGATCAGATCTCTTTGCTTCGATTTTGCTTTGCCTCGCTAAGTCAAATGCTTTAGTTTATTGTTTGACAATCCCTAAATCGGAAATGATTCAAGAATCAGATTTTGCTATGAGAAGAGTTAAAGAAGCTTCTACTACATCTTTGCCTCGGTAATATTCTAAGATTTTTGCCCGATCTTCTCGGTATTTATGCTTCAAATGTTGAGATTCTTGCGATTGTAAATCGCATACAAATCGTGGATAAAATAGATCATCTAGATCCCATTGTTTAAAAGTGAAAATTTTTTGATTCAAATGGTCTAGATTTTCCATCTCTTCTTCAGGCCAAGCCGAAGACATCGGCCACGGTGTGGATTCGTTAGAAAACTGCTGAGTCTCTGCATGAATTTTATTTTCATTAAATAGGTGTGCATTATCTTTTCCGTAGCCTAGCAATATTCCAATCAGATTGTCATGTAGTGAAGTTTCAAGTAAAAAGGTATCTAATTTTTGGGAATCTGAAAGTGAATCCAGATCCATGGAGAGTTTTTCTAAAGTGGGTTGAAATTCTTTAAAGTGTATTGAAACAATATTATGAAGAGCTGTTTTATTGACTAACGTCATGCTTACGGTCGCATTATCACAACAGTCTGAGAACAATGCAAATTGTGATTTATCGACGAGGTAAGAGTATTTATTTAATGTGTTCCATCCATTTTTTATTTTTAACTGAGTAGGGTTGCAAACATAGCAAATGATTCCCCAATTTGGGGGCCAAAAGCATCCGAGTATTTTAGTTTTTAGGGTATCATATTTTAGGTTTTGGCGGATGACTTCTTTAGGTTCGGTATAGTTGTCGATAGAAACCGGTTTACTGCCCCACAGTGTATATGCCCAACCTTCTAAAAAACACATTTCTCGAAAAAAAAACTCTAGCTTGCGTTTGTCTTTTCTCGGCATTTGGATTGAAAATTGTTTAGGTTTATGCCCAACGTGGACTGTTACTGGCCAATAATCAAAGGCAATCCAACCAAGCATTGAGATGACAATTGCGGTGCAAATAGCATTTTTCATGAGTTTATTGTCTAGGAGATGGCCGCCGTTCTCCGCAGGTGCCTCCGGTCCTTAAGGCCTTTTGGCAAGTTGTAGCATCTCCGTCGTTATTATAGCCGCAGCGAGGACAAATCCATCGCACTCGAGACCAATCGATAGAGGCTATGAGTCCATATGCATCCGCATAGATAGCTCTTACGGGAATCAGTTCTTCTTGAAAATTTGCGAAAATTGCATTGTTTAAAAATACGATTTGAGAGGAATGAATGTATATGTTCGATAATTCTTGTTGTTCTGGTTGCTGAGTGAAAACTGATGTCGCTAGTGCTGTCAATAAAATCATTGTTCGCATGGTTTTCTCTAATGAGGTAGTTGCAAAACTCCGACTTTGTCGGACTTTTATAAAAATGTACAATTTTGAAAAAGTCCCGTCTTGCTCTAAAATGTTGTTTGCGCAAACTAACAGAATAACAAGGCGATGAATAACTTTTTGAACTTTATATCACATGGTTTACATTCAATTCAATCAACTTTTTCTCGTTTCATCGTTTCTATCGCCGACTCTGTCCTTAGTCACAAAATGTGTTTCAAAAATCGTGTTGATGACCAAGCCTCCAGTTTACTTGGGTATAAGCGGGAAATAAACCTATCTTTTCAAGATGGGAGAGTCGCAATAAAATGAAAGTGTATGATTTATTTCCGATATTGACCGTCACTGAGAGTGATTACTCCGACGATATCCCTTCCATTAACAGGATCAAAACGTAAGATAGAATGGTAAATAACACAGTAGTGGTGATGGGATTTTCCAAAGATGGGTACAGGGTTTCTGTAAGGTTCGCAAAGCTGCGGGATTGTCGATTGAGTGTCTGCAATGCCAGCGCTTGGTTTGCCGTAAATGGTCGTGGTTGCTGCTGCAAGAGATAGCTTAGGCGAGTTCTGTTGTCGCCTAGTAGATATCCCGAATTGCTTCTGTATTCGCTGGGGGTCTCTCGCATCTGTTCTACATATTGTATTCGTTGTTGCTCATCTGGCATGCGCGCAATCTCGGTTATGTGCCTTTGAACGAATCGTTCATTGCCAACTCGCTCCAGATCTTGACGTAGTTGGCTAGAGGCTATCGGTCTGGCTAGACTCAATACAAATTGTAAAGTGCGCAATATTCTAGAGCTCTGTGTTAAATCGGTACGCTCAATATTGAGCCTTAGCCAATCTATTTGATCAAAATACTCTTGAAGGATAGGGGTTATTGGCGCGTCTGCAAATCTCTCCACAATGCTAGCGCGGTAGGGTTGCAATAATTCTTCGATATGCTCAATGATCTGCGATGCATTATTTTCTGTTTGACCATTTGCGTAATGGTGAATCATTTCCTGCAAAATTAAAATATAGCCGGGCACGACGATGCGCTCAATTGCTTGAGCATCTTCCGGGGGAAGGGTTTCTATAAAATTTCTGATGTGAGTTGAAAGGAGAAGCTGTTCGCATACACTTAAATGTTCCAACATCCAAGGGCCAATTTCTTCTGCATTTTGAGGAAATATGAGTCTTTGGCCTAATACATATACAGCGCTTATTTGCTCCCCCATTGACCCTCGATCTTGGGGACATGTCAGGCCTCCTTGCCATTGAAGGATGCATCTGTCATGAAAAATATGTCCGCGGGGACAGAGAACAATGGTAGAGGCTAGGTGAATCCTTTCATAACAGACTCCGCAGCTATCCCTAGATTCTCCTGCAAAAATTAGCTGATTTTTGCCTTTTGCTCGAATCGCCTGTAAGCAAGTACCTCTGAAGGTCTCTGTGAGGTTGAATGTGATCGTCGTTGTTGCATTCATCGGAAAAACTTTACCTTTATCAGTAAAATCGCATGCGCGGCTTGTAGTTCATTTGCATGCTCGCGGAGAGTATGACATACATGACAAAAACAAGAAGTGCGAACGCTGCCAGGGGGTGTGAAAGCAAACGGCTCAAACCATTGAATCGGGTGCCGGGGCGGGGTAGGGTAGTGTTGAGTATTCGCAATGCAAGCTCTTCGTCTCTTGTGCGGGTCGGTCGTCGCTCTAATAAGTCTTTCAATCGATTTGCCTCACTGCGTCTCGGGGGATTCCACTCATTTGCACGTCCTTGGGGATTTGCTCCTATCTGCATTATGTATTGTATTCTTGCTTGATCTGTGGGCATTTGCGCTATAGCAGCGACATGTCTTTGTACAAATCTCATGTTGCCAGTAGATATTAGGTCGCGATACAGTGTGCTGTCGCGGATACGATCAACAGTGTCCATCAAAAAATCCAAAGATCCTAAAATTTTCATCCTTTCTCCGGGAACGGCAAAATGTCCTTGTAATGAATTTGTTGTGTAGATGTTGTGAAATAAGACGTTTAATTGAGCGACACTGCGTTGAATGATGGAATGAATAGGAACGTCTGCAAAGATTGCTACGATGTTGTCTCGATATGGATGCAGCAATGTGTCTATTTGTTCTATGATTGATGATGCATCTACGTCGAATGGCTCGATGGTATAATGATTTGCCATACCTTGTAATATTAAGACGCAGCCGCGCAGAGCGGTACGTGCCATCATTTTGTCTTGTTCAGTAGGGAGGTTTTCTATAAACGCCTCAATTGCAGCGAGATTTTCTTCGCATTCTGTGAGATTTTCACAGATCCAATTTCCAATCGCTTTTGCATCCAAAGGTAATAAGAGTCTTTGGCCTAATATATGGACGGTGTTTACTCGATCGCCCATGAGATGTCGATCCTGAGGACATATCAAACCTCTTTTCCATTGGTGTGCGCATCTTTCATGAAAGACGTGGCCGCGGGAGCAGACCACAACTAAAGCTGCAAGGGAGATTTTTTCGTAACAGACTCCGCAGGCATCTGCGTTTGTCCCACCAAAAATCATTTGGTCTTTGCCTCCGCGGGCTCTAATCGCGCTTTGACAGGTTCCTCTTAGTGCCCCTATGAAATCCAATGAAATAGTACTCAAGTTATCTCTTAATTATTGAGGTAGATCGTTCATTTTATATGGTAAGTCATTAAAAATGAATTCGTTTTTTATTTTTCTGTATTTGTTTCGTTTTTAGTTACGATAGTTTCGTGTTAAATATAATATTTGTTTGTATTAAAATAATAATTACAGGTTAATTTAGGGTGTTTATGGTTTTTTCGTGTTCTAGTTATTTCGGAGAGGGTGTGCGTCGAGGGGAGGAAAGCGACGGTAATTGCCGAAATGCCAACATTACAGGGGTATTCCGTCGTTTGCTCGTGGAAAGGGGTGAGGTTGATGATCCTTGGCGTTGGAATAAATGGAAGGAGCACGTTATTGAACCGGGATCATTGGGAGCAGATTGTATTGAAAATTTGGATGATTCTGAGTCTGAATTGAGGGAAGTTGTAGATCTAGGTTTTGACGGGCCTGGCGAGCTTGGAGAGGCTGAGATGCCAGCGGCTTTAAAAGGTGAGGATGATGTGGGGGATTTTCTTGACGAGTTGAGGGGACATCCTCGGAATGAAAATGAAGAGAATCAAGAAGAGGTGAATTGCTCGAGGGACCCATCTGACAAAAGGGCTGACGAAGCGTTTTTGGCATTGATGTGGGAGAGGCTGGCAAGGTTGAAATCTTAACCGGGACGGTAAACAGGTAGCAAATGACTCCTCTTTTAAGCATTTGACAGGAAATAATTGATTCAACAAAATGTCTCCTATTTTTAATGGGGGAGTATATGGCATTTCCAGTTGGGAAAATCGGCAGCAACAATTCATCTGAACTTCCTTCGGATCAACGTATTGATTTTGCAATGGCGTGCATTGCAGATCGTATTGAAGTATTCATGCATGGTGGAAGTCCTTTTGCGTCTAGTTGTACAATGCTGGCAAATACTCGCGAGCAACGCGCTCAGGCGTGGAAAAAGTATCAAGCGGCGCAGCAAAGCGCTCGTTCAGTAGCATGGACGGTTGCGGGAGTTGGTACTAAAGACTCTGCAGAGCGGGCTCGGCAAATTGCGCAAATTGTTAGAGACGCTGCGGGAGGAGTGCATCCATCTCGTTTAGAAGGCGGCATTAGTCATACGCCGGTATATTTAGGAGAGCCTTTTATGCCGATATTTTCTCTCGGTAATATGCCTAGAGAACTCGGTGCAGATCTTTTGCAAGAGGGGGGTGTGGTTTGTGGTTTTGTAGGTGCAGCAAGAGTGGAAGGAGAGTATAAAGCGGTCGGCGCTGTTGTAATCGGAGGGGATGAATCATCGTGTCTTGATGTGCATATGGCTCAAATGTTGGGTTTGAGTTTGGAAAGGATTCCTTAATTCCCTTGGCGAGCAAGATGGACTTTAGCGATCAAGATGGGGATGGCAATAATGGCAACTGCAGCCGCGAGGGGATGAATGCCCATTCCCCAAAGAATGGAAAAATCGTGGCCTCTTACAAATGGTCCAATGCGTAGAGCGTCTAAAGCGTAAGCGGCATGGGATACAAATCCAAACACGGCGGTTGTTAGACATGTATTTCCTATTTCCGGATGTCGTGTATGGATAGATAGTGCTGCAATGAGGATGAGTGCGGCGAAAGCAACGGCTGCTACAGGACCTGCTCCTACAATGAACGCGTAGCTGGTTTTCGCTAAAAAGATCGGTTTTGCAAAAATGGTAACGCCCCCTTGAAAAGGCCTAAGGATGATACGCGCAGCTGCGTTCGGTATGCAGCGCTTGATGGCGGTAAAATGGCCGAGTTCATGGATCAGGGTTATGATATTAGAACTCGATAGGAGAGTGAAGTTCCAGGCGAGAAGGGATTGGCCCTTTTGTATGTCGAGCGGAGCTCTTCGAGTATACGTCCAAATGCGCAGGGGAATGGATATAGCTGTTTGAATCATCAGACCAATTGCTAGCGCACTCACGCCTCCGGGCGCTGCAAAGGGAGCGCACAGTGCAAATAATGCGCAAGCGATAGAAAATTCTGCTAGTGACTTAAGGGCCACTTGTCTGATAATCTCTTTTGTGCTCGGCGATATTTGAGGCCAGCATATATGGGTGTTGTATATAGCTTGTATCATTATTATGGATTATATAAATTAAGTAATTATCGTGACAATCTTTTTCAGTTGTAGCTCTATTTGTAAATCTTATGCTTTACGCCCGCTTTTTAAAGATGTTTGTTTGTCTATTCATGAGGGCGATCAGATTGGTCTAATTGGGCCTAATGGAGCAGGGAAATCGACTCTATTAAAAATCATTGCGGGGTTGGAAAGGGCCGATAGCGGTGAGGTATGTCCTAAAAAAGGCTTGAAAATTGGGTATGTTCCTCAGGTTTCGGAGTTTGATGACTTTTCGGTAAAAGAAACGTTGATTCGAGCTTGCAGTAATTCTTTGGATGAATATGAAAAAGAATATTTGGCATTGGAGTGGCTTGACAAGCTGAAATTTGAAAATGGGGAGATGTCTGCGCAGAAGCTTTCTGGAGGCTGGAAAAAACGGTTGAGGATTGCTGTCGAATTAATTCAAGAGCCCGATTTACTTCTTTTGGATGAGCCGACGAACCATCTGGATCTCGAGGGGATTTTATGGTTGGAAAAATTTTTACAGCAAGAGGCTCCGACTTATTTACTGATTAGCCACGATCGTTATTTTTTACAGCACACAACAAATCGCGTTATAGAGATCAATCCGATCTATCCGAAAGGTGTTTTTTCAATCGTTGGCGAATACGCTGAATTTTTAGAACAAAAAGAGCAGTTTTTGGCGGGACAGGTTGAACAGGAAAGATCGTTGGCGTCCAAGGCGCGCAAAGAAATCGATTGGCTGCGAAGAGGGCCTAAGGCGCGAACGACCAAGGCGCAGTCGCGCATCGACAATGCTCAAGAAGTGTTATCGGCTTATGCTGAGGTTAAGGGGCGCAATGTGCAAAAATGCGCTCAGCTCGACTTTCACGGTAGTGAAAGACAGACGCGTAAATTGCTTGTGGCAAAAAATTTGTGGAAAAGGGTTGGTGAGCGCTCTTTGTTTGAACGGCTCGATTTGACTTTATCTCCGGGGATGCGTTTGGGCTTGGTGGGTCCTAACGGCGCTGGTAAAACGACTCTCTTGCGAATGTTAGCCGGAGAAATCTCGCCGGATATGGGAACGCTAAAACCTGCGGACGCTCTACAGGTGGTTTATTTCGATCAACATAGGACTCAGTTGCGAGATGAGATTACTTTGCGCGATGCTTTATCTCCTAGGGGCGATTATGTCACTTTTCGCGGCCATCCTGTGCATGTAAATGGGTGGTGCAAACGCTTTTTGTTCTCCCCTAATTTGCTCGATTTGCCAATCGGGCGTTTATCAGGAGGGGAGCGGGCCCGTATTTCCATTGCGCACTTAATGCTGCAAACCGCAGATCTGCTTTTATTGGACGAGCCGACAAACGATTTAGATATTCAAACTCTAGAAACTCTCGAGGAAAGTTTGTTGGAATTTCCGGGAGCTCTTGTGTTGATAACGCACGACCGATGCATGATGGATCGCGTTTGCAATGGCGTTTTAGCTTTAGGTTCTTCTCCTGAAGGCGCGATGTTCGCTGATTTTACTCAGTGGCAACAAATGCAAGCAAAACAGATACAAAGTAAAGAAGCCATGCAGCAGCCATCTGCTCCTGTTACAGCCAAAAACAAAACTGGTCTTACTTACCATGAGAAGAAAGAATTGGATGGGATCGAAGCAAAAATTGAAAAACAAGAAGCTGACATTGTTCAATGGCATAAAATGTTAGAGTCGGCTGAAGTGAGCAATGACCCTCAAAAGCTCACTGAAATAGGAACTTCGATTGCTTTAGCGGAAACAAAAATTGAAGAGCTATATTTACGATGGAATGAATTATCTACGAAGCAGTCGGCGGATCGTACGAACGCTCAGTAATGTCAACGGAGCTGAGTTGAGAATGAAAACGGAAACTATTGGATGAACGCCAACTCTCCATAAACGTTGAAAATCACCATGGTGATTCCACAAGGTGGAAATGGCGTAAATCGATTCTGTTGTGTAACTAGTGACAGCCATGATTATCAACACACGACTGAATTCTGGCCACTTATGACGAGATGCTCGATAGCCTAGATAGTAAAAAGGAGCAGCTAATACACTAAATCCGGGACCTGCAGATGCTATCAAAGGAAGCACTTCATTGGAGCCAAACGCATTTCCAATGTTGGAAACGATTGAATCTTGGTAACTGGTGATACCACCAGCGTAAGGCGTAATGACAATGGATGGATTGGAGTGGCTCAACAGGAGTTTTGCTGCGCAAAAATGACCGAATTCATGCCATAGAACAATCGCGTTTAAACCAGAATTAGCCACAAATACAATAGGTGCAGTATAACCCATCGCACGTGTTGGAATAGAAGGTTCCCATTGAGGATCTTGACTGGCTGCGTATTCTCGGCCAATTCTTAGACACAGATTTATTGCGGTTTGCGCCGCAAGTCCGATTCCTAAAATCGCAAGACTATCATTAGCCGGAAGAAAAGGAGTGCACGCTGCCCCAATCGCGATTGAAGCTCCCAATTCAGTCAATGTGTGTAACGCCACTCGACGCACCCGTTCGAGAGGAAGGGGCCATATTTGGCACCCGCAGCAAGAGACCGCAGACCTGATTCGCTGTATGTTAATCATTTCTTAACAAATAGCGATCGGCCTTATTTTTTTAAACTTTTTTTAAACTATTTTTGCAATTTGTTGATAGTTAATATTTTGAGTATAAATATACGATTTCTGCGTAATTATGCAGATAAGAGGGAGGGGTTGATTTTCCAAAGATGAGAAGAATGGGTGGCAAAAGACGTGCGAGGCTGAATTGCGATGGCTAAATAAAATCCGTATTCTGGGGGGTGGGCTGAGAGATGTTTCTGTGATCGCATTTGTTCTAATTCTGTAGATTTAAGTTTAAAAAAATAAATTTCGTTTACACCCCAGCTATAGAGCCCTTCGATTGTAAAGGGATATTCAGTTCCTATCTCTTGAAGGGGGCCGAGATAATTGAATGCTGCTTCGCGAGCGGAGATGACTGGAACATGCACTCCTATGTTTGCTTGTAATAATAACAACGAATCGGGAGCTAATTTTAAATTGCGATGCAAATAAGGTAATAAAGAATTGGTGAATTCAGGGGGTACCTCCAGATATAGAGCTCCATTGGATTTTTGACGAAGGGTGCCTTTGGCTCGAAAATGGGAGCTGGAAAGAGCTAGGCTGGTTGGTAATGGGTGTGCTCGAGGTGTTTGAAAACATTCCTTGCACAAGTAGTGGATAGGGCGGGGTTGTTTTTCTGCAATAGTCATGTGTTGCAGTGATTATATCAGTAATTATATTGTTTTACAATTGCAATAATTTGTTGTTAGTTTCGATTGATCCAATTAATGTCTGGTGTCCGAAGCTGTGAATATTAACTTTTTGAAAAGTCCCAATTAGAGACTCATCTCCTTGAAAAATGACTTTTTTCCAACAGCGGGTACGTCCTTTCAGCATTGCGCCGTCTTTGTTATAACATTCGACCAGCACTTCAAAAGTTTTCCCTAATAAGGAATTTCTTTCTTCGTTTCCGATTTGCGTTTGAAGATCCATCAAACGTTGCAAGCGGTCTTGTTTGACTTCTTCCGGAATGTCGTCTTTCCAGCGCATGGCGGGGGTTCCTTTGCGTGGGCTGTACGCATAAATAAAAGCGACTGAAAAACGTAGGGCTTTCATAATGTCATAAGTTTCTTGAAATTCCTCTTCGGTTTCAGTGGGAAATCCAACGATAATATCAGTGCCTAGCGAGACGTTGGGTACGATTTCTCGTAGGAGAGCAACTTTTTCTAAATACTGCTCTTTGGTGTAGATGCGGTGCATCTTTTTTAAAATTCGGCTTGAGCCTGCTTGTATTGGGAAGTGAACAAATTCGCACAGCGAGGGGAGGTCTCGGATGGCTTCCATTAGTTCTCTCGTGATGTCGATTGGATGGGATGTCATGAAGCGAATGCGTCCCATTTGAGGGATTGCGTCGAGTTTTCGTAGTAAGTCATGGAATAAACAACCCCATTCAGGGCGGTCCTTTCCGTAGCTGTTGACGTTTTGCCCGAGAAGGGTGATTTCTTTATATCCCTGGTCTATGAGTTTTTTGCATTCTTCAATGATACTTTCTGGCGGGCGCGATACTTCTTGGCCGCGCGTATATGGGACGACGCAGTAAGTGCAAAACTTATCGCAGCCGCGGATGATCGATACGTGCGCTTTTAAATTGCTTTCTCTCTTAGCTGCCAGGTAGTCAATATTTTCTTCGAATTTTTCTTCTGTTCGCAGCACCTGGCGATTTGTGTAAAGAGCCTCGTCCAAGACGCTGCCGAGATCTGTAATATTATTGGTTCCGACTACGAAATCAAGATGGGGGAATTTGCGAAAAAGAGAGTCTCTTTTTGCCATGGCCATACATCCGGTAACTCCGATGAGGGCGTTTTTCTTGGCGCCGCGTCCCATGCGGCCTAGTTTGCCCATGACCTTTCTTTCAGCTAAGTCCCGTATGGAACAAGTATTAAAGATAAGCAGGTCGGCGGAGTCTTCATCTGCTGCAGGTATTAAATTTCTTTTTTGAAGCTGGCCGGCCATAATGTCGGTATCCAGCTCGTTCATTTGGCATCCATAGGTGCGAATGAAATAAGTTTTGATTTCCCGTGTCATAAGGGGGGCACTATACCATACCCCAATAATCCCCATCAAGCAGGAAAAAAGGAGAATGTGTATTGAAATAAATCGCCTAATTCATTATGCTAGCTCCTTTCAAGTTTTTTGATACAGGAATGTCCATGAACCACAAACAGAAGACTTCGCTACTGACGAAACAAGAGGCCGGAAGCTCCCGCAAATGGTACCTCTTCGATGCGTCCGGCAAAACGCTCGGCCGCTTTGCTGCTGAAGTCGCCAAAATTTTGCGCGGGAAACATCGTCCAGATTATACTCCTTACGTCGATTGCGGCGATGGCGTAGTCATCATCAACGCAGATAAAGTTGCCGTAACGGGAATGAAAGCTGCTCGTAAAATCTATCGTAGCTACACAGGCCATATTGGCGGATTGCGTGAAGTTCCTTATTCGATCATGATTGCTCGTCATCCGGAGCGCGTTCTCGAGAGAGCTATTCACGGCATGATGCCAAAAACCCGTCTAGGCGGCCAACAGGTGAAAAAATTGCGCATTTTCGCCGGTGTTGAGCACAATATGCACGCACAAAACCCAACCCCAGTGAATATCTAAAGGAATTACTACATGGAAGATGAAACGATTGGAATTGGCCGCAGAAAAACGGCTGTCTCTTCTGTCCGCATGCGCCGAGGATCAGGTATCATCGACGTAAACGGTCGAGCATTCGAGCAATATTTCCCGCTTGAATTGCAAAGAGAAGAGATTCTCGCTCCGCTTCGAAAGTTCGACAGCCCAGATAAGTATGACCTGTTGATCCGCGTTAAAGGTGGTGGACTTGAAGCTCAAGCCATTGCTACACGTCTCGGAGTTTCCCGCGCTCTCGTTACAAATAATGAGGAAATTCGCGGAAGTCTCAAAGAGCTCGGGTATCTGACTCGAGATCCACGGAAGAAAGAACGTAAAAAATACGGTCGCAAAGGCGCTCGTAAACGCTTCCAGTTCTCTAAACGATAATTTTATTACAGACCTTCGTCAGTCGCGGGGGTCTGTTTTTTCTATTTTATAATAAAAATCTTTTTGTTATTTCCTGGATTTATGAGTCCAGAAGGCAAACCGGTTTCCGAATCGGCAATCATAGATCAAGTTATTGAAGTGTTTCCCAACGACCTAAATACTCATGGAACCCTTTTTGGGGGTAGAGTTATGGAAATTATCGATACGCTGGCTTCTATTGTTGCTAAGCGGCACTCAGGCTGCGTGTGTGTGACATTGGGGATTGATTCAGTTCGTTTTCTCAATCCTGCTCGGCGCGGTGATATTCTTGTGTGTATGGCGTCGGTCAACAAAACTTGGCATACATCAATGGAAGTTGGAGTCAAGGTGGTAGCAGAAGACTTTCGTTCGTTGGAGAGAAAGGATATTTTATCTGCTTATTTTACTTTTGTTGCAGTGGATGATAACCATACTCCGGTGCAAATTATATCGGTAATACCGGAGACTCCTTCTGAAGTACGTCGTTTTGAAGAGGCGGATCGTCGACGCAAACATCGCTTGGCTGAAAGAGACCGACGCCATAAAGACTAATGCGTTAGTTTATTGTTTGACAACCCCTTAGCTCGATTACTCGAATCGATAAATTTCTGCGTATTTTTCTTTCAGGTAACGGCAATAGGGTTGATGAGAGAGAGGCTTTCCTGAAACTCTTTTTACCAGTTCGTCCATTGTATAACGGCGCCCGTGTTGGTGGATATGTATTTTCAACCATTCGCGGATAAATGCTAGATCTCCATGAGCGAGCCGTGTGGCCCAATCTGGATGTTTTTTTTCAAAGGCTTGAAAAAATTGCGCAGCGAGTAGGTTGCCTAAGGCGTAAGTGGGAAAATAACCGAAATCTCCGAGCGACCAGTGGATATCTTGTAAACATCCCTGGGCATGGTTTGGCGGAGTGAGGCCAAACAGCTCTTTAAATTTTGCATTCCAAGCTTCTGGCAGATCTAGCACAGAAAGTTTTCCAGCGATCAATTCTTTTTCTATGGAAAAGCGTAAAATCACATGTAGGCAGTAGGTCACTTCATCAGCTTCTACACGAATAAAAGAGGGCGTAACTGTATTAATAGCGCGGTAAAAACGCTCTAAGGGAACTTTTTGCAATAAATTGGGGACTTTTTTTTGCAGAGCCGGGTACATGTGTTTCCAAAAAGGAAAACTGCGGCCAATGAGAGTTTCCCACCAGCGAGATTGGCTTTCGTGAACGCTGAGTGACACGCTTTCGCTCAATGGGGTTCCCCAGGTCTCCGTAGGTAGACCCATTTCGTACATTGAATGACCGGCTTCGTGCAGCACGGAGAAAATATTGCTCATGAAGTGAGTGGGGATAATACGGGAAGTAATTCGACTATCTTTCGGATGTAATGCCATAGAAAATGGATGTGAGGATAGATCGAGTCGGGTATAGCCGGGGTCGACCGGCATTTTATTGGCAAATAGGTGGCCGATCTCTTGTTGTAAGAGAGGATCTACTTTGCGGTGTAAAAAACGATTGTCAATCTTACGGCTTTCGGTAATTTTTTCGCGCAATTGCGTAAGTTCTTTTTGAAGCGGTTCAAAAAGATGGGCCACTCGCGTGGACGTGGCGCATGGTTCGTATGCTTCTAAAAGCGCGTCGTAGGGGTGGTCGGAGTAACCGTACATCTCAGCTTTTTTGCGATTTAGATCGATGATCTTTTCTAAAAATGGGGCGAAAAGCTTGAAATTGTTTTGCTGCTTAGCGATCGCCCAAATTTGGCTGGCTTCCGAGGTTACTTGGGCAAAATTTTTTACAAATTGGGAGGGGAGCTTCGCGGCTCGGTCGTAGTCTTTGAGCCATTCGCGGACGATGACTTTTTGGGGAAGCGATAGTCCCTTGGCTTTTATTGCGCCTGTTTTAAAACTGATTAGTTTGGTTAACAATGCTTTAAATCCTCTAGAGCGCTTTTCTTCATGAATCAGTTCAGAAAGTAAGGAAATTTGTTCGCTGCGAGGGCCAATGGCACCACTTGGCATGAAAGTTTCTTGATCCCAGTGCAAAAGTTGCAAGATCGAATTATAAATTTGGATGGATTTGGACTTTTCTAGGAGCTGTTGGTAGTGTGAGTTTTTTTTTAATGCCATGAGTTGGGATATATCAGAAAAGGCGATTTTCAGCGCGTCGGAATTTTTGAATGGCGTAAAATGATAGCAGAATTAAAGGGGTCCACATTGCTGCCCATGGCGCAATCACTTGATTTTCACCAAGGATCAGCAGGCTATCGAAAAGAATTTTCAAGGACAAAAAGGAAAACAGGCTAAGGGCCGAGATGAGGAAAACGGGTTGTTTTCGAGAAAAACGGGTTGCGATCGGTGCTATGAGGAGTAAAAGTAGCGGGGCGAGCCATGGAATGGCTAATTTGTAGTGCAGATGCGTGCGGACGCTTGCTATATCGGATGAAGCGTATAGCGCTTCACGAAAAAGGGTGGAAAGAGGACGGCTTTCAAAAGGAACAAAAGTTTTTGGGGCGGTTTCTTCTGATAAGGGAATTTCCGGAAACGGACGGGAATCAAAACTTTGTGTTTTTGTAAAATGAGGCTTTCTTTCTAAATGATCGGCAAAACTAGCATGCGGCACGCTTTGGCCGATGTTTAGAGTTTTCATATGCCAAATGTCTTTGGGGGATCGAATCCAAAACACATCGAATAGCTCATGAGTCGTTGATTCATATTTTTGGTAGATAAGTTCCGAACCGTCTTCTAAGGCAAGTGCCTGGCATTTATTTCGGCGTACTTTCTTTTTGTGTTTTGAATGAGCGCTTTTAAAGGTTTGGGCAGCGAGTGTGGCATCGGGTGAGAACCATTGGCTATTGGCGTAACATAGTGCAGACAGCGTTAGGGCAAAGGCTAAAAATGGAAGTAAGATTTTGCGTTTGGATAAACCTGCCATTTGCAGGGCAACGAGTTCTAGGTTGTGATTGAGATCAAAAAGTAATTTCAAAATTGCAAGTAAAAAAGTTAATGGTAAAAATAGATCGAGATGCATGGCAAATTGTTGCATGTAATATAACATGAGATTGAGAGTTTGCATTCCTTTATGAAAAAAGCGAATGCCATTAATAGATAGATCAACGAGCACATAAATCGTAAATATAGAAAGAAGTAGAAAGCAAAAAATAGAAATTAATCTTTTGAGTAAGTATTTCTGCCAAATTTTCATTGGGTCGATGCTCGAGAAGGTTCTGCATGAAAATTCTACCTTGTTGTCGCGATTGACTCAACCATTGCTTTAGAAACTGTGCCAAAAAATCGTTTTTAAGCCCTTTAACATGAGCGCTCGAGTTTTGCAATTGCCTCTAGAAATCGAGGGCGTCTCCTCTAATGATCGGTGTACCTTTTCAATTAATCAGTGGTCTGCTAAGCTCTCGCGTTCAAAAAAAACTGCATATGAAAGTTTTCAATACATTTGTTCATTCCATCCTCCTCGCAACGGAGCCCGCTCTTATCGCTTATCCTCTTTCTGAGACACCTTCGATCCGAGAAATCGTCATCATCCCAGACTTGCGAAGTCTTTCGTATGACGAAGCGATAAAATTTCTCTCATTGATTGAATCAGACTCTTTTGAGGAGCGATGCTCCGAGGAACAATTGGACCAAATCAATGAATTCGTCGCGTTTCTTGCGATGGGGGGCTCTAGCGATGCCGAACAACTCGAGCTTTTGCAAGACACTGCGTCTCTTTTTGATGCGGGTGGGTATCAATACACCTACACCCTTGGCGATGGTGAAGTCATTACCTGCAAGAGTTGGACCAAAAAACATTGGGACCGTACGAGATCGTTTGTTAAGAAACACAAAAAAGCGATCATCGTCGGCGCGATTGTCGTCGTTGCAGTGGCCGTTGTGGTCGTGGCAGCCGTTGCCATATCCTCATCTGCCGCAGGTGCTGTAGCAGCGGGTGGCGCCGCCTCTGTCGGCGCGCTCGATTCAGGTGCTGGCGGAGACAGCTCATCAACCTCGTTTACCTCCTCTTTGCAAGAAGAAATCTCCTCGTTTAAAGAAACGGTTGCGCCAGAACAACTCGCAGCTATTCTCGAATCGAATGATATCTCAATTGAAGAGAACGGACGGATCATAGGCTCAGTCTTTGCGCATAAAGCATTGGATAACGTCGCCTCTCAAGCAGCCCGGGATCCTCATTTTGCACAAGAATTGCAAAACCTTAGTTCCTATTATACCCCCACGTCTTGGACTTCTAATTCCGCAGATTACGCTTTCTCTACCGATTACACATCTACATGCGTCGGTAACGACATCGATTTAAATACACTGATTTATCAAACGCGCGGAGACTGGGCGCTTGATTCTGGATACTACACCCAAGCAGCCCAAGATTTTGGCAACGCGATCGAGATTGAGCCGAACAACGCGAGTTCTTATTTAGGCAGAGGCGTTGCCAACTTCGAGCTTGGCCACTATGAAGCAAGCGTCGCTGATTACAACGCATACGTAGCTCGCGCTGCGCAATCCTTTTCAGTTATCGAGTTTTCTAAAGGTTTTGCTAGAGGATTGCCCCACGGAATTTATGATTCTGGCGAAGGATTTTGGCTATTTGTCACAGACCTCGCATGCCATCCTATTCAAACCAGCGAGCAAGTGTATCAATCTCTTGCCGCTCTCAGCACCCTTGCTAAAGCAGGAGAATGGGGGCAGATTGCAGGCGCCATCTCGCCCGAAATCCGCCAACTCATCATGGAGTGGGATAGTCTCTCTTTTCGTGAAAAAGGAGAGCTTTCCGGCTACGCCTTCGGCAAGCACGGCGCAGATCTTTTCATCCCCGGAGCCACCGCAACAGTGGTGGCAAAAGGATCTGCTGCGGCTAAAGAATTGGGGGTTATTTGCAAAAACCTCCAGTCAGCGGAGAAACTTTTGGTCTTAGAGGCTGTGGCCGAAGGTGGCACAGCAGGGATAAATATTAGGGAAGTGGTTATTTCTGCAAATAGAACTCTTGCCGTGGGAGAGGATCTTGGATTTACCACAAAAGAGATAGCAGCACTTAAACAATCCGGCGAATTAGAGCAGGTCATCGGCAAAGGGCGAGATTTTTTTGCAGGCAATCCTGAAATGCAGACGTCCTATGATTTGTTTAAGGCGGCTCAAGAGAATTTGAAGCCCTATGTGAAGCAAGCTATGCCGGAAACAGAAGTTCGCGATTTGATCCATCAAAGTGGTATAGCTACATTCCAAAGACCCCCTGGAATTCCGGATCATTATTTGGTGAGAATTACGGATAAGGGGGCTGGTATGGAGTATGTTCATCCAAATAACAAAGATCTGTCAGTAAGAGTGATGCCAGGTAAGCCGCACAGTCCTAATTCACTTCAACAAAAAACGTATGTCGTGCAAATGGTTGGTAAAAAGGCTTTAGATAATAACGGAAATTTAGTGAATCCAAAATTGCCTGAGGCTCACATCCCTTTAGATGAGTTTATTTATAAGGAGGAGGTAAATTGTGTATCCCAATGAAAATTCAACACTGGAATCATTTTTAGAAGAAGTTACTGGTATTTCTGATAAAGAGTATCAGCGAAGAGTATGGATTCGAGGCGAAGGCCCAGAATGCGATGATTTTGACGAAGCAGTTTGCCGTTATTCCAACGTAGCGGATTGTGTATTTGAAGAATATAAAGAATGCGGCATTTCGGATTATCAATTTGAATTAATTAAGAAATTCCATGAAAACTTTAAAAAATTTTGGCAGGACAACGATCTTCCTCAATTATTTATCGACACGCCTGAATGGACTAAGATCACGCTGATGGCAAAAGATGTATTGCAGGCTTTCGGCTATCAAAGGAACCGCGTGCAAAAATACTCGATTCACTACCAAAACTTGGTCGGTACGCTGTATACCTGTAGCGATGGCAAAAAACCAGGAATTATGCTGTTGTCCGGCTCTGATGGTGGTGTGCCTGGGAAAAATGCGATTCCAGAATCATTTGTAGAATATTTGGTGAAAAGCGGATTTACGGTACTTGCTCTCGCTTATTTTGGTATGGATCGTTTACCTAATGCTTTGGAAAATATACCGCTGGAGTATTTCATCTCTGCGATTGAATGGTTCAAACGGCAAGCTTATGTAGACCCTTTTCGTATCGGGATCATTGGCCAGTCTCGAGGCGGGGAGCTGGCTTTATTACTAGCTTCTTCTTTTCCTGAACTCATTCAAGCAGTTGTAGCGTGCTCGCCTTGTAATATGATCTGTGGAGGTTTCCCGCACCCAAATCGGCCGGCATGGACTTGCCACCATAAGCCTCTTACTCCTTATTTGTCGGGATTATCGAACGCAGATGATGATTTGGCCGAAGCGGACGACATTAGGATGGCCATTGAAAGTAATAAGATTCCGCGACATGCAAATACTGCT
>JAJXVT010000036.1 GCA_021781995.1 bacterium
TCTTATACTTCCATTATCTACGCTGAAAGCCGAACCCAACAATTTGGGCGGCAAGCTTCGATGACCATCATCGGCGTGTTCATCGATACGTTTGTCATTTGCACAATGAGCATTTTATTGATTTTAACCACCGGGCATTGGAAAGCGGGCATCGATCCAACGCTCATGGTACAAGAAGCTTTATCGCTTTTTTTCCCATATATGCACCTTTTCATGCCATTTTTCCTTTTCTTACTTGGGTATACCACCATACTCGCCTATTTCGTAGTCGGGGTCAAATGCGCCCGCTATTTATCTCCAAAATGGGGCCCCCGTCTTTACTATACTTATGCGATCACAGCGCTGCCGTTATTTGCCTTCGTGGATCCGACGCAGGTCTTTGTAGTGATGTCTCTATCAGGAGCTCTGTTATTGATTTTCAATCTCACCGGCATTTTTCTTTTGCGCAAAGAAGTCAAATTCACCCTAGAACATACTCCATAGAGCTTTTAAGTGGTTCGGGTATATATTGCGTAATGGCTGCCAAAGAAATATGGAATGAGTTCTAACTCGTGCGTATATGCATAAGAGTGTCCAAATTTCGAACGGACAACTATTTTATCTCCATCAATCCGCTCAACTTTTCCGTAATGAGCGGGGCGCGGAGCCTGTCTTTGCTGAGGAGGCTCTCCTGGTAGGGCATATACGTAAGTAAAATAGACAACGATATCTTCCGGTCCGGGACGATCTGTTAACCTATATCCCTTTTCTGTTAAAAACTCATGATAGCCAGCTCGAAATAAACCAGTTTTCATAGCCTGCTTTCTTTCAGGGGACCTCATCGCTTCTCTGTACCACGCTTCGTTCCGAAAAATATAATCATCGCACATGGTACCGGTAAAGTCATTGGCATGTCTAAACTCAGCAAGTTTGGCAACACCAGGTAAGCGTTCAAGGATATTGAAATAGGCGAGACCTTGCTTTTCATGATCGGGATTTGATAAATGTTTTAACCACATCCATTGTCGTTGAGGAGAACTGCTTAAGCTATGAATAACCGCAGACGATGTGACAGTTGGTTTGAACTGAGCTCGAGTCCGCTGCATTAACCCAAGGATTTCGGGCTGTTTCATAAATCCAGTTAACTCCAACTGAACTTCGCTTAAAGAAAGTTTCGTTGTTACAGAAGACATGATCGTTACCCCTTCAATAAAATTTAAATCAACAATGAACCTCTTAGGCCAAAAATGACGCTGGGTCCAGCTCTGTATCTGGTTCTAACGCCACTAGTGCTGCATCTGGTTCTAACGCGACCAGCTCTGAGTAAACAGTTGCTGCAGCGGGCCTTTGAGCTGGATCACGTGCAAATAATCTCGTTATAATTCTTTTCAATCCACAGACTGCCACATCAACTTCTGTTATCGAATCCAAACAAGATTGAATAGCATCCATAATGTTCTTATTATAAACAGTCGATTTTATCTTCACCTGAGAAAAGCTAAACCGATTCACTACATCAATGAGATGATTGATATCGCAAGACTTATTTTTAGTCATAATATCCAAAAATAAAATCCCCAACGCCCACAGATCTATAGCAATTAAGTTATCAAGCTCTGGATTGGTATCATTCAATTTTGCATCAAGACATTCTTTAAGAACATCGGGAGGTAAAGTAAAATGAGTCCCCCCAAAATGAGACACACAATCAGCAGATTGCATGAAATCAAAATCGGTTAACGCTACTCGTGGAATACCGCCATCAAAATCAATCAATACATTAGCAGTTTTTATATCGAGATGCGCCAGCCGCTTTTCGTGAAGAGCCGCGAGCGTTTTCGCTATCGATTTGCATATAGAAAACTTGTGACTGAGCCGTAGTTTTGGTATCGACTCGGGTCTGGAGTTTTTTTTGGGGCGCGAACACCAATACAAGTCATCTTCAAACAATTCTTGAACTAAGAAATCTAAATAAAGAACTCGAAGAAACCCATAAACTTGAGGAACATTAGGCACTTTATCATTATGCAAATCATAGCTTATTCGACAGGAACTGCACAACACATCATTATTCAACCTCAAATGCAATGCGGCCACAGGTTTTTGCAATGATGGGCTCCAACATCTATATAAGCATTTATAGCTGCCGCTTCTAGCATCTCCGGCATTGCGAGGTAAAGAAAATTCTGGAAAAGCAATAATCGATAGATTATTTCCTGCGAAATGATCGTGGCCTGTTATGCGCAGATATGAAACCTCTTGCGGGGAAACGCGATACACATAACTAGTCCCTTGAGCACGAGACTCTATCATCTCAGAGACTGTAGACAGTGTGGTCAAGAGTCGTGCTTGCTGGTGGAAATTGCCGCGCATACAGATGGGAAGTATCAGATCGGCTATGCGGCGAGCGCAAGGATCTGACAAGCTATAACGGGGATTTACTCGCCTGCGCTGCAGAGCAGGCCCGTCCCCGCTGGCGGTGGCTACATTTCTTTGGTTATCCCATAAATCTAGATAGTTTTCCGATCTTGCTGAATCAACATGGGACAGAGCATCGGGATCCTCAGAAACGACACAAACGGCGCGTGGCGAACTAAAAGGCTCGCGCTCAAAAAATAATGAATTACTGATAGGAAACATGACAATATTTTACATTACCTTAGAATAAAACAACAAGCTGGCAAATAAATATTACACAGTTGCGAAAACTAGCAAGCAAATTATTGAACCAACTAACTTGACTGGTATTGCGATATGGGGATAGCTATTTGTTCCAAAATAGCATTTCGATAGCACCGATAACACGCTGCAAAATATTTTTCCTCAGAGCCTAATTCAACAGATGGCCCCTCATGAACGGCGACACCATTGACATGTTTGAGGTTCATAATGGATTTGCGATTGCAAAAATGGCAGGTAGCTTTTACTTCTTCAATGGAATCGGCTAGTTCCATGAGGCGTAACGACCCTTCGAACAAACGCGATTTAAAATCTGTTCTCAAACCGTAACAAATCACAGGAATATCCCAATCCAGTGAAATGCGGCGAAGTTCTTCGATCACTTTCGCACTAACAAACTGCACTTCATCGATCAATATGCAAGCAATTCCCATATAATCGACTGTGTGAAGAGAAGTTTCATCAACAATCAAAAGATCAGCCTGCATTTCCAAACCGGCTCTAGATTTAATGCGCTCGCGGCCAAATCTTGTATCTAAGCAAGGTTTCATTAAAATAATTTTCTTGCCTTGCTGGCGATAGTTATGAGCAACGGCCAGTAAATTTAGGGTTTTAGCGCTGCCTACTGTGCCATGACGAAAATAAAGTTTAGCCATTGGATCTCCTACTTAAATATGACAGATTTTGAGATCTTATCCTGATATGATATCGAAATGTCAACTTCTTTGCCGTTTAAATGCCTGCGTACCACATCCAATGCTACTTCGGGTGTATTGCATTCGCTTGATAAATGCGCTAAATAGACGTGTTGGAGGCGAGGATGATGCAACCGTTCCAACAGTTTTCCACACTCATCATTGGAAAGGTGTCCTTGTTTGCCTAACACACGGTTTTTATACACTTGGGGCCGAGCGCATGAATGGACCATGGAAATTTGATGGTTTGCTTCAAGATATAAAAAATCGCATCCTTCAAGCTGTTTTTGCACCATAGAGGTGACATGTCCGAGATCTGCGCAAATCCCCATTTTAATATCTCGACAAGTAATGGTAAAGGCTACTGGGTCAAAGGTATCATGAGGTATGCTGAAGGGGTGAACTTCTAAATCGCCAAAGCAAAAAGTCTCTCCGGTGGCAAAAATTTTAAAGCGAGGACGGCTACCCAGCGCCGCAATAATGCCTTTTGCCGTTTCGGCATTGGCTAAAACCGGAATATTCAATCTGTGAGCCAAGACCGCAAGACCGGCAATGTGATCCGTGTGTTCGTGAGTAACTAAAATTGCCTGTAAAGTCTTAGGATCAATGTCAATTTGCGAAAGGCGGTCGGCTATGGCTTTCGCTGACAATCCTGCATCAATGAGAATTCGAGTTTTTTCGGTGCCTAAAAAAAGGGCATTGCCCTTAGACCCAGAGGCCAACGGACAAAACCCTATCAAACCTGTCGCGCAACTCATTTGCATTGCTTTACCGATAAGGAGGAGGAGGTATAAGATCTTTATAGCAGCGATCATACCCTTCATTATAACCGCGTAAATAGGCTTCATCTACTTGCTGGCTGATCGTTGCTGCTTCGGCTTTTTTGCCATCTGCGCACCCTCTCATATAAGCGGCATCTTCTCTTTTTCGTGCCTCTTGATCTTGCTCGGAACGGCCTTGTCTTCGGCCTTCGTATTCAGCCCAATCGATGAGCTCATCTGCTTCCCCGGCGCATGCGTCATAACCTTTGCGGTAGGCTTCTTTTTCTTTTGCCGCTAAAATTTGTTCCAGCTCTCTTTGAGCGGCCGCATATCCTTGATGATATTCTTCAGCAGCGGCTTGCTGGCCTTGCGCTCTGCCCTCATTTCTGCCTTGCTGATACCCACTTTGATAACCGATAGTTTCGCCTTCGGTGTAAACTTGCACAACGCATTTTGCTGGATGAAGCTCTGTCGCAAACAACACTTGCCGGGTACGCGTGTTAAAAAGCAGATGGCTGCATTGTTTGAAAAGAGCAGGATCAGCCGCATCGCTCTCATCGATTTCTAAATGATCGAGCTTTGAATATACTTCAATGAGCGTGCCAGTATGCCAATCATCCAATTTTGTCAGATAATAATCCGGAGCAAGCTTGACGTCATTCCACCACTCGTTGAGCGAGCGCCAACGGGGCGTAAATGGCACCGTTTTCCAGCAACTGCCATCTGCTAACACGAAATAACCATGAGAATCTCGAATCGAAACCTTCGACGAGAGGCTATCGATGATCTCGGGAGGGGCCGCTTCAACTTGTCCAAATCCTAATAAAATCAATGCGCAGCATGCGAACCATTTACACTGTTTCATACGTCCTCCGTTCAATGGATGGTCGAGCATATCTCACTTTTTCATTTTGCCCATACAGAAAAATTTGCTATCTTGAAAAAAAAGGGGTGCGACTGTGGCTCAGACAAAAGTGGTCATTCTAGGCGGTGGATTTGCCGGATTAAATGCAGCAAAGACTCTAGGAAATACAAAATTCGATGTGTGGCTGCTTGACCGAACCAACCACCATTTGTTTCAGCCGCTGCTTTATCAAGTTGCGTCTGCCGCTTTATCTCCGGGAGATATCGCAGTCCCCATTCGCGAAATTTTAAGTCCGTTTCAAAACATCACGGTACTGATGGGAGAGGTCGATCGGATAGATAAAACGCAGCGCGAGATCATTTTAAAAGATGGCGATGTCGTTAGTTATGAATATCTCATCGTCGCTCTGGGAGCTCGCCACTCTTATTTCGGCCGCGATGAATGGGAACAATTTGCTCCGGGGCTCAAAACGCTGCGCGATGCGCTGTTCATTCGCGAACGGATTTTGATTTCTTTTGAAAAAGCGGAGCGATGCGATAGTATCTCGGAAGCTAAACGATATCTCAATTTTGTCATCATCGGCGGGGGCCCAACTGGGGTTGAGATGGCTGGATCAATTGCTGAAATCGCCTACGAGACAATGCTCAAAAATTTCCGCCGCGTCGACACGACTAAAACCAAAATCTACTTAGTGGAAGGGTCTCCTCACATTCTCCCCGTGTACCCAGAGCGGCTCTCGGAAAAAGCGCGCCGCTATTTAGAGGAATTCGGAGTGGATGTGATGACAAACAAAAGGGTAACAAACGTCACTTCCGAAGGGGTCCACATCGACCAGCTTTTCATTCCATCTGAAAACGTCTTCTGGGCAGCCGGAAACCAAGCGTCTCCTGTATTGGCAAGCCTTGGGGTGCCCATGGATCGGCAAGGGCGTGTGATGGTAGACTCGGATTTAAGCATTCCGGAACACCCTGAAATATTTGTCATCGGCGACGCGTCTTGCGCGATGGATATCGCTGGAAAACCATTACCGGGATTAGCTCCTGTCGCAGTCCAGCAAGGGCGCTATGTGGGCAAAATCATTCGCCAGCGACTACCAAAGCAAAATCGCACTCCGTTCCGCTACTTTGACAAAGGCACTATGGCAACCATCGGTAAAACAAAAGCCATCGCCACTTTTGGCAAAATGCAATTCAGCGGCCTTTTCGCGTGGTTCGGATGGTGTTTTATCCACGTAGCTTATCTCATTGGCTTCCGCAACCGGCTCACAGTGATTACACAATGGCTCTTTTCATACTTCTCAAGCCAACGCGGCGCGCGTTTGATTTATCGTTCGACCGACATCCAGGTTCCTCGCGATAAATGATCTCTCTGAACGATCGTCAATTTTGGAATGAAAATCCCGCGCTTTTGCTCGGGGTTTCTTTTTTAATCGGATCTGCTTTTTCTCTTTATTCATTCCCTCTGTGGCTGGCGATTCCGTGGCTGATATATGTTTTGAATCGGCAGCGCTGGAGCGCAGCTAGCGCTATGCTTTTATCGGCTTTATATTCATTGATTTTAATCGGAAATTTGCCGCATATCGAACAACCTATTTCTTGTACAGCCGCTTTTACTCCAGCCATGCTGCAGCACCATCAATCGCCGTTTCATCGAGATTTGCAAATGCAGGGCACTTTATTTTATGAAGGATGCAGGCTGCCGTGTACCATTTATCTGCCTTCTAAAAATAGACCCACAGTCGATGGCGATTTACTACTCACAGGATTGCTCACAAAGCGCTCTTCAAATGACTATGTGATGAAAATTGAACATTTCAAGCCCATTGCCAACAGTTTTTCTTTAGCTGAACTTCGCTTTCAAACCAAGGAAAGGCTTCGGCGCTTTTTATTTTCTAAACTTTCTAAACCGTCGGCGACACTCCTTAGTTCTTTAGCCACGGGAGAAGTTGAAGACCGCAGTTTGAGATACCATTTTTCTCGTCTGGGTTTGCAGCATATTTTAGCTATTTCAGGTTTTCACTTTGCTCTTTTGGTTAGTTTTTTTTCGGCTCTTTTATCTTTGTTTTTACCTCATCGAACAAGGTGGCTCGCATTGCTTGCTTTGACCTCTTTGTATTTCATTTTTATCGGTTCTTCCCCCGCTGTGCAACGAGCTTGGATCACTGCATCGCTGTTTCTTTTGGCAAAATTATTATCTCGTCAAACAAGCGGTATAAATTTGCTTGGGGCTTCGCTTTTGATCGAATTGATTCTCAATCCGCTGATCGCATCCAATCTCGGATTTCAATTGAGTTTTGGGTGTTCTTTAGGAATCTTACTATTGTTTTCTCCGATTGACAGGTTGCTGCGGCCAATGTTCCCTGCCCGCACATTGCGCCAGGCAAGTTTTCTATCGATTCCCTCTCAGCTGATTTACTTTGCAGGGTCTTCTTTACGCTCAGCGATAGCTATTACTCTAGCTGTCAACGCTGCAATTTTGCCTCTTTTGCTCCACCATTTTGGCAAATTCCCCTACTTAAGTTTGCTGTACAACCTATTTTTCCCTGCTCTAATATCTATCAGCATGTTTTTGCTGATTGCCTCTCTTTTATTGCACTTAATTTGGCCATCTTTGGCTGAAATCGTATTTTATACTTTGGATATGTGGACGAAAACTCTTTTAGATCTTACGATGCATCCTCCGCTGATCTTAGACTACTCGCTTTATCTGCATTTTCCGATGTACGCTATTCCGATATACCTTTTAGGGCTTTGGCTCTTTATGATTCGATATTGCGCCGCACCATCTGCACCTGGCGGCGCAGTGTTTCGTTGACTTGAACCTGGTCAGAAATTTTCTTCCAGGCATGAAGTAAAGTGGAATGTGTTTTTCCGCCGAACCCGGCGGCAATCTTCATCAGAGAATCGTCGATGAGCTCTTTAGCCAAATACATCGCGACTTGGCGGGCTTGAGCGATCTCTTTATGGCGGGATTCTCCTTTGAGTTCGGAAATACGTACCTCAAAAATCGAGGCAACGCTCTTCAAAATACTCTCGACGGAGACTTTCCTATTGGAGGAGCTAGACTGAAACATTTCATTTAGGATTTTTTCTACGACATCTTCAGTCATTTCCTGAGCCATGAGGCGGGAATGGGCGCAAAGGCGATTGATGGCGCCTTCGATTTGACGAACGTTATTGTAGATGTGCTCTGCAATAAAAAATGCAATTTGGTTGGGAATACTAAACCCACGAGACTCTGATTTATGCTTAATAATTGCCACGCGTGTTTCTAAATCAGGGACATCCATGTGCGCAACCAATCCCCATTCCATGCGTGCGACTATGCGCTCTGACAATTTCAGCTGAGCTGGCGGTTTATCGCAGGTGATAACGATTTGTTTATTTTGATTGATGAGAGCTTCGAAGGTATTGCAAAATTCTTCTTCAAAATTGAGTCGATTTTGCAAAAACTGAATATCATCGACGAGCAAAACGTCCAAACTGCGGTAATAGCGTTTCATTTTATCGATGGATTTATTTCTTAAAGCATCGACTACTTCATTAATAAATCCTTCGGTCGTAATGAGTTGAACGCGGGATTTAGGATGATGTTCCAATACGTAATGACCAACGCTATGCAGCAAATGAGTTTTTCCAAGACCCACGCCGCCGTGAATGAAAAGAGGATTGTAAGACTTGCCAGGTCTTGCAGCAACACCGATAGCAGCGGATTTTACAAATTGATTCGAGGGACCTTCGATAAATGCATCAAATTTATAAAGGTGATTGAGTTTTACATCTTGTTGAACCGCAGGCTGTTCGATCAGCTCGGGCTCGCGCAGGACCATTTTGGCTTCTAAGGGCTCTGCGATCACAAAGGAAATTGCAGGATCTCCCGTGTGCTTTAACGGTAAAAAATGAGCGAGGATGTCTTTGAAGTTGTCCAAAAGATACTCTTGAACAAAAATATTAGGAACTTCCAATACGATTTCATCAGGGGTAGCCTGTATCAATCGAATCGGTTCGATCCAATTGGAATACTCAGCTCCCGAGCATCGGTTTTGCACAAATTCAATGAACTGCACCCAGCAGTTATTCGTCTCAATCTCTAACATAGCGGTATCCCTAATCTACCAGTGATCGGTAAAAAAGGGAATGCGAAAAAATCATTTGAGTTGCGGAAAATCCACATTCCCTTTGATAATTTTCACTTCCAATAACTGGAGGTTAACATGAAAAAGCAATTTGCAACTGTTCTATTCTCGATCGCTACCGCACTGTGCGCTGAAGACACTCTCCCAGAGCAACCTTCCGCAGCACTTCCACAAGTGCCGGTCATCGCAGTAGAGAAAGAATTGAACACAACATCGTACACCTATGTTCGCATGGGCGTATCAGACACGAATGCAGTAAGCGCATTTGAAACGATTCCTTCGGCAGGTCTTGGATACCGCTATGCAGTATCTTCAGCTGTCATCGACGTTTCAGCTACCTACACTCGCGAATATGGTTCTGAGAACTACTTTTACACAGTTCCAAAAGTATCGTACCTACGCTACTACTCTCCAGAAGCTGAACAAAGCTTCTACTATGGAGCGGGATTGGCATGGGGCGGTTTGGAAAAAGGCGCGGACGCATCGTTCCAAGGCCTAGTTCCAAATGCAACTGTCGGTATTGAATTGAACCGCAACAGCGCATGGCGCAGCTTCGTACAATTCGAAGTTAGCCAACCAGCGCTTGCGATCAACGCTTGGAACAGCTACTCGATCAGCAATCTTCCAGCTCCATTGGCGGAAGTTTCGTTTGGTCTTGGATTCTAATCACTTGGGGGGCATACGCCCCCCTTTCTGTTTTCAATCTAAGCCTATTGTAAGGCTTACTCATTTTATTCTTTTGAGATTGCTTGCTGCAAAACAGACAGTGGCGTTTTAGGCTTGACGTGATCATAAATTGCCATAGCTTCGGAAATCATGGCGCCCGGAGAATTTAAATTCGATGGAATGATCAAAGTGTTGGACTCTTTTGCTAATTCTTGGAATGCAGCGATGTATTTTTCAGCGATTTGAATCGCGGCTGCTCTTTCTCCATGGGATTGCGAAAGCGATTGAGAAAGTTTATCTATCCCTCTCGCAGTTGCCGCTGCAATCACTTCAATGGCTTCGGCCTCCCCTTCAGATTGGTTGATCTGCGCTTGACGGATTCCTTCTGACTCCAGAATGCGAGCGCGTTTTTGCCTCTCAGCTGTCATTTGCAATTCCATCGCTTTGCGAATTTCATCAGGCATTTTAATATCTTTAATCTCATAGCGCAAACATCGCACTCCCCAAGAATCTGCAGCATGGTTGATCGCTTCAACAATTTTTGCATTGAGAGCTTCCCTCTCTTCAAAAGTCTTATCTAAAGCGATTTTACCAATTTCAGAGCGCATCGTAGTTTGCACCAACTGCGTTAGGGCATAGACGGGATTTTTCACCCCATACGAGGCTGCCACGGGATCGAAAATTTTGATGTAAACAATACCGTCTAAAATCAAACTCACGTTATCTTGGGTAATCGCAGTCTGCTCAGCCACTTCAATCGCCTCTTCTTTGAGTGAATGGCGATATGCTACCTCTTCAATTGTTGGGAAAACCCAGTTTAAACCGCTTTCTAGTTTGCGCTGAAATCGGCCCAAACGCTGCACAACCCACACTTCTTGATGGGGAACGATGCAAAACCCTTTCCAGATGAACGCTGTGAGAAAAAGAAGCGGAATTACAATAAAAATCATACTTTTAAGGATAGAACAAATACTTTTTTAGGGAAAGCCTCCACAATTGCGCGCTCTGCTAATTTCAAATGACGTCCGGTGCAGCCTATATCCAATAAAAGCATAATTTGCTCCTCTTCCACCCAATCGCGCTGCACTAGCCATTGCTCAATGCCAATCGGCCATGCTTTTCGCCGCAAGAGCTGAATACAGGGGCGCTCTATCTTGGCAGCAAAGGCTCGAGCGATTTCAGAAGGACCAAATGGAATCGGTATGACCAAATCTGGCAAAGGCCAACCTAACCGCTCCCATTGCACAAATGCAAAAGAGGCAAAAGAATCGATCAATTCATCGCGTCCTACCAAACGGCAAATCGGAGCTTCTTGATCGAAAAGGGCCGCACGTGGAAAAAGTAAAAATGGTTCGTGCTCGCATCGGCCACAAAGCTGATATGCGGCATCGATAGCTGTAAAACAATGGGGACATCTTTCTGCAGGGTTCAATAAAGAGCTTTGCTCCCAACACAATTGGCATAAATATGAATGATGAGATTTTTCCTTGCAAACAACGCAAATCGGAGGGAATAACAGATCTTGGACAACCGATATCACTGTTCTAAAGATACAAATTTCCCTTTTTTCTTCAGGCGATAACGAGGATCTTTTATCGTTCCATCCACAGAAATTAAAAATGCATCGGTGAATTTAAAAAGAACAAATTGTTCCATGCGAATCAAAATCTGTATATTGCCTTCTAAATCGATTTTGGGCGAATCCTCCACAAACACCAGAAAAAACTGAGAGCGCTCTCCTTCGCTAAATGAATCTTTCAACTCAGTTAAGGCAATGCGACCGTCTTTTAAAGCAAAAGATAAATTGCCTTTCACCGGAATCAACAAATCCAGATCCAAGCCAATGATCCGCCCTATTACATTCGAGGGCAAATCAAAAACAGTTTCGGTCCGCTTAAATGAATTGAGGAAACTCAAATCCCCTTTTGCAGTAAAAGTGCTGGCGTCGTATATTTGGCCTTGAAAATCCGCAATAGATAAACGGCGTATGATTAAAGGAGATAATTCTCCCGGGGTTTCTTGAGGACGATGCAAAAGGCTGGGGCGTAAATCTTCAATCAATAGTTTAGGCACGGAAATATCTCCGTTGGCACTGATGTGCAATTGATCGATTTTTAAAACTCCGGCGCTATCAGACAATTTCAAGTTCGACAAGCGCATCCCTTGGGCATCCAATGCAATCTGCGAAAGAAGGGTTCTGAGCTCATAATCGCAAAACTCCAACTGTTTTCCGCTTAAAATGCCGTCGAACGCCGTAGTTTTGCGATTCAAGGTGAGATGTCCCATCAATTCATACCCTTTCCCCATTCCCAATAGAGCTACCGCATGAGCGGTTTGAGGAGGAAGCCATGCGGCAAGCCGCTCAAAATTGATACGCGCCGTGCCTATCAACCGAGATGAAGGCTCTTGCTCATATGCGTGAAACGCAGCTTCCACTCCTGCAAAAACACCTTCGATGGCGTGAATCGATACATCGCCATCGATCACGGCCCAATCCACAATCAAAGGAGTTTCGCCGGTTAATTCATCGCATACAAGACGTCCGTTAAAACCATCTTCCATATCGAGGTTCAAAGCGATTTTTGCCTGTTGATTTTGATGAAAAACAATGCAGTTTACCGCTATCGATTCTGGTGTGTACAGCAATTGCAAATCCATTAAATGGCGAATTTGTCCACCAACCGGAATAAAAAGTTCTTGAGCATTGCATCGGATCTCCGATAAATCAAAAGAGCAATCAATGTCTGCCGTTAAATCAATCGAGCTTTGGTTGCTAGATGGATCTGAAGCAATCCCCATTGACTGTTGATTGTGGATGCAAAGTAGTTTTGCAAGAGGCTGTAAACTTTCATTTTGCAGCATCGAAGATGACATATGAATGAACGCTTTTTGCATCAACCAGTGCCTGCGTTCCATATCAATTTGACTTAAAGACGCCTTCGCTAGCACTTCGACATTATCTTTTACCAAACGACAATCGAGCCCGGTAAATTCAATACCGCCTTGCGAAGATAAAAATAAATGAATGGGTCCTGAATTTTCAAATGTAAAGCCAGCGCCTTCCAAGTGCGGCATAATCAGATCTAAATCCGCGCGAGCTTCGGTCAAAGATAAAGAGACAAATCCTTTTCCCTCGACAACACCATTTAAATTTTCAGAGAGCAATCGATAGCTGCGATTGAATTCATTCACATCGCCCTGTAAAGACTCGATAGTAAATTCAGCCTGCAGTTGCGATGAAATCAGTCCTTCGAAAGCGATATTCATCCCAGCATAAGACGCTTGTCCCTGTTTTATCTGCACGCCGTTTCCATCTGCCATCAAAATTCCTGCGGCTTGTAAGAGATCAGATCGAATTGCAAGACAAGAATTTTCTAAGTTCATCTCAAAAGGTAACGCACCATCGCTTTTTAAATTCAAAGACAGCGGCTTGCCTCTTAGATATCGGCTTTGAACTTCAACATCTCCTTGTAATAGAGTCGTTTTACCTATCAAAGACTGCAGTAAAGAAAGACTAAGTCCAGTTTGAAATTGTAAAGATTCTAGTCCTTGCGCATCCCACACACAATCTTTGACATGCAAAGACCTTCCGAAAAAATGCGATAAAACAGAATCGATCTCAATGCGATCCCCTTTTCTTTCGCCGACAATGCGCAAGACGTCCCACATTTCTCTTTTTGAGCGCACATCAAACTGCCATCGATTTTCTTCCAAATGTACCTGAGGAGCTTCCAAGGCAATTGTGATCGTCTGTTCCGACGCGCGCACATCGCAAATGGCACGAGCATTGCTAAAATCTAATTCCGTTGAATCTGCGCGCAATTCATAGCTGCAATTG
>JAJXVT010000037.1 GCA_021781995.1 bacterium
GCCTTTGATAGCTTTGGCGATATGGCCAATATGAAAGTTTCTTTCGGTGATTTCAAGGCCGCCAAAAATGTCGTCGGTCGAGCTAAATCCTAAGAAGAGGTTTACATTGCCGGTTGTAGTTTCTTCGACTTCGATGTAGACGTCCCGGTAGTTCTCTCCGAAAGCGGCATCATCGGGTGTTCTGACTGCGTACACGTTGACGCTTTTAAAATAGCCGACGGCTTCTAATCTTTGCTGCGTGGCTTTGAGTTTTCTTGAGTCGAATGTTTCTCCAGGAACGAGCAATGATTCTCTTAAGATCACATGGCTTTCGGTGGTGCTGTTGCCGAAAATATGAATTAGGCCGATTTTATATTGCTGGCCTTCATCGATCATATAATCGATGTTAAAAACGGGCTCATCGCCTTTTAATGAGGCTTCTGATTGAACGACGGCATCGATGTACCCTTTTTGGCCGTAGAGATCTTTCATGGCTTCGGCGCTTTGGCGGATTTTATCCGGGGAGTAGGCGTCGCCGGAGGTAATGATAGCGCGCTTCATCAGCTCTTCATTGGAAAATAATGTATTGCCGACAAGAGTTACTTCACCGATATGGTATTGCGCGCCTCGGTGAGCTGTGATTTCAATCGTAAGGCGGCCTGATTGGGCGTCTTCGTTTAAGGCCACATCAACGCGGGCGTCGGCGTAGCCTTTATTTTGTAAATAATTCAAAATTGCGGCGCGATCTTGTTCGAGAGCTTCGTCTCTATATAGGCCTTCCCCTGTGAGCCAGGAGGTGAGAAAATTGTATTTTTTTAGGTAGACTTGACCGGACAGGTCGCTTTTTTCCGCATCAGTAAAGCCTTGAAAATCGATTGTTTTGATGATTCCGGAGCGCCCTTCTGTGATTTGAATCACAACGTCGACTTCATTGGTTCTGTCTATCGGAATGAGTTTGTAGTCGATTTGCGATTCGAAATAGCCTTTTTTGTGATAGTATTGTTGGATTTTATTGAAGGCTTGATTGAACTCTTGTCGATTGAAAATTGTCTGCGGCTGAACGTTCAATTCCGAGAGGATTGTCCCTTGGCTGATATGATCATTCCCTTCGATGCGGATTTCATGAATGGTAGGACGGGGGAAGACGTGAATAGAGATGACGATCTGGCCGTTTTGCAAAGAAATAATGGGCTCTACTCGTTCGTATTGCTCGGAGAGTGTTTTCAGGTCGTTGTCAAAAATGAGTTGGGAAAAGTCGTCGCCTTTTTTGGTTTTGAGTCTGGCGAGGAGTGTGTTGGCGTCGATAACGGCGGTAGGATCATTGGAATCGAGAACGATTTCAATGTTGCATACTTTTTTGTCCTCGTAGAGTTCGGCGGCGCAAATGGGGCCGGTCAATAGCATGGTGAGGAGAATGGTAGATCGAATCATGTTCCTCTTTCAGGGTTGATCCGTTAGATACTAAAATATCTTGCACAAAAAAGCAAATCCCCATTTTTCCTCCCTCGAATTTTTAAAAAAAGTTAGGGGTTTTGAGGCAGTTGCAAAACTTGAGCGCCCAGCAAAATCGCCCTTTTGGTTATAAAATTTGACGGCCGCTAAGGGCTCGGGCAAGCGTAGAGGTGTCGATGTATTCGAGATTAGAACCTATCGGGAGTCCAAAGGCTAGCCGTGTGATCGATATAGAGAGGGGGGTTAGTTGTTGTTTTAAAAAAAGAGCGGTAGCGTCTCCTTCAAGAGTGGAGTCGAATGCGAGGATAACTTCTTTTGTCCGATGGGTTTGGATTCGATCTATGATGCGATCGACGCGTAGGGTCGACGCGAGCCTTCCATCCAAGGGGGAAATAAGGTGTTCAACTATATGGTAAAGCCCTTTGAAAGAGCGGGTTTCTTCGATGGCGTAGACATCGCGGGGCGAGCCTAATACGCAAAGAGACGCGCTGTCTCGGCTTGAGGCGCAAAATGGGCACGTTCCTTCTTCTGTCAGGCAGCCGCAAGTAGTGCAATGAATAATTTTACTTGGCAGCTGGATGAGTAGTTGGGCAAGCTCGCTTAAGGCTGGGTTGTTCCATTTTAAAAGATCGAAGGCAAAGCGTTCGGCAGTGCGGGTACCTACGCTTGGCAGCTTGCGTAAATGGGCGATTAAGCGCTGTAGTGTGTGTGGATATTTTTGTTGCATGTCCATAGAATAGCGGAATTGCATTCTTTTTTAAAGGGCAATTCGGTATCCTGGTAGCCGGATCGATAGATTTCAAAATGAGCTTTATAGCAAAAATCATAGGAACAGGTGCTTACTTGCCGGAACGCGTGTTGACTAACCGCGATCTAGAGCAAATGGTAGAGACATCGAATGAATGGATCGTCACGCGAACTGGTATCGAAGAAAGACGGATTGCGCGAGCTGATGAGTACCCTTCGACGATGGGCGTAGAGGCTGCTAAGCGGGCTCTGGCTGACGCTAATATCGCACCTGAACAAGTAGATCTGATTTTAGTTGCTACGTTGACGCCCGACTATATTTTCCCAAGCACGGCTTGCCTCATTCAGCACGCAATTGGCGCAAAACGGGCAGCGGCTTTTGATTTGCAGGCGGCTTGTTCGGGGTATTTGTATGCCTTGTCTATGGCAAAAGCCTTTGTGGAAACCGGCGCTTATTGCAATGTTTTGGTGATTGCTTCGGAAAAATTATCTTCGATTACTAACTATAAGGACCGCTCAACTTGTGTTTTGTTTGGGGATGGAGCTGCCGCCTGTGTGATATCTGCGCAGGGCGAGGGGTTAGCGATCGAGGCAATTCAATTGGGCGCTGACGGCGAGCAGGCTAATTTGCTGATGATGCCAGCCGGTGGAAGCCGCAATCCTCCCAGCGTAGAGACTCTCGCACAAGAACTGCATTTTATTAAAATGGCAGGCAATGAAGTGTTTAAACACGCGGTGCGTCGCATGGAAAGCGCATGTAAGGACTGTTTGGATCGCATTGGACTGGTTGAAGAAGATGTCAGCTGGCTGATTCCCCATCAGGCGAATTTGCGCATCATTGACGCTATAGCAAATCGGTTTAAACATTTGCCTGAGGAACGTATTTTTAAAACAGTGCAAAAATATGGCAATACTTCTGCGTCATCTGTGGGTATTGCCCTAGATGAATTGCTGAAAAAGGCGCGGTTGAAGGCCGGTGAAAATATATTGCTGACCGCGTTTGGCGGCGGCTTCACATGGGGCGCTGCCGTGCTCCGATCTGTTGGAGAACGTTACGCATGAAAAGGATCGCTCTGATTTTTCCTGGCCAGGGTTCGCAATATCCTGGGATGGGAAAAGAGATGGCTGCATCTTTTGCTCAGGCAAAAGAGACATTTGAAGAAGCGGATGATTTGCTCGCGGAAAATCTTTCGCGCATCATTTTAGATGGACCTGAAAATGAGTTGACTAAAACTAAAAATAGCCAGCTTGGTATTTTTGTTGTCAGTGCAGCGATTTTACGTGCGTTGGAGGGGCAAATTGGAAAGCTATCTTTAACAGCATGTTCCGGCCTGAGCTTAGGTGAATACACCGCGCTTTGGGCATCTGGCAGGTTGTCTTTTCGAGAGACGCTTTTTTTAATTCGAGAAAGAGCTCGTCTAATGAATGAGGCGTGTGAAACGCGCGCCGGCGCGATGGCTGCGGTTTTAGGTTTGAATGAAGCCGAGGTATTGAATGCGCTAAAAAGCCTTTCCGATGTTTGGGTCGCTAACTATAATTGTCCGGGCCAGATTGTGATTTCGGGTACAAAAAATGGCGTGAATGAGGCGTCGGCCGCACTCAAGAATGCAGGAGCAAAGAGAGTTTTGCCGCTACAGGTTTCTGGTGCTTTTCACAGTGGTTTAATGCAAAGCGCTCAAGACGGTTTAAAACCATTTATTGAGCGATCCGGTATTTGTGAAAGCAAGGTGCCCTTTGTGATGAATGTCCCTGGTGATTTTGTAAGCAGCGCCACAGCTGTACAAGCAAATTTGATTTCTCAAGTAACGCATTCAGTCCGGTGGGAACAGGGCATTTTAGCTATTGAAAAAGCAGGCGTTGATTTGTACGTAGAGATCGGCTGCGGGAAGACTTTGAGTGGATTAAATCGAAAAATTGGAGTCGAATCACCGACTATTTCTATTGAGAAACTAGAAGAATTTGAGCCGGCAGCGAGTCAAATGCAAGGAGCTGTATGCAGTTGCTAAATGGTAAAACGGCATTGATCACGGGCGGAACGGCCGGAATCGGCAAGGCTATTGCTGTACATTTTGTGCAAAATGGAGCAGATGTAATCATTTGGGGCACGAATGCGCAGCGAGGCGAACAGGCTTTGGTTGATCTTGAGTCTGTTAAATCTCGTGAAAATCAGAAAATTTCGTTGCATCTTGTCGATGTTTCTAAAACAAAAGATGTAGATCTTGCGATGGTGCAAGCTTTAACGTTAACAGGTAAAATTGACGTGTTGGTTAACAATGCAGGGATTACGCGCGATCAGCTTTTGATGAAAATGAGCGAAGAAGATTGGGATCAAGTACTCGATATTAATTTAAAGTCGGTTTACAATACATGTCGTGCTTTGACGCGGCCGATGATGAAGGCTCGTTCTGGATCGGTGATCAATATCTCATCGGTAATAGGTCTTAGCGGAAATGCGGGGCAGTCAAACTACGCTGCTTCTAAATCCGGAATGATCGGTTTTACAAAATCGCTGGCTAAGGAATTGGCTAGCCGCGGTATCCGGGCAAATTGTATTGCGCCGGGTTACATTGAAACGCAAATGACTGAGGATTTGTCCTTGACGGTGAAGGAAGCGATCCTTGCAAAGGTGCCAATGGGTAGAATGGGGCAACCCTCTGATATTGCCCATGCAGCTTTGTATTTAGCTTCTGAGCTGTCTAGTTATGTTACTGGACAGGTACTCACAGTTGATGGCGGAATGATTATTTAAGATAGAACTTAGGGAAAGTATGACAGTACAACAAGAAGTGATTGATATTATCGTTGAGCAGCTCGGTGTTGAGCTTGCTGACGTTTCACCGGAAAAATCTTTTGTTGAAGATTTGAATGCGGATTCTTTGGATCTTACCGAACTCATCATGACGTTTGAAGAGCGTTTTGGATTTGAAATTTCTGAAGAAGATGCAGAAAAGCTTAAGACGGTTAAAGATGTGATTCATTACATCGAAAACCGTAAAGCTAGCGTCTAATTTATAAACCCTGCCAGTTCTTGGCGGGGTTTTTTTTATCTACGGTTGGCGTAGCACTTGAAAGCATAGCAAGTGCAGATCGTCGAAAATTTCTTTGCGCTTGGTTGCAAATGAGATCTCTTTTTGCAGCATGGATACGGTTGTTTCCAGCCCATCAGCGGCGAAAACTTTAAGCACTTTGGCCAAAAGGTCTTGGATGGATTTGCGGTCTTTAAAAAATTGACTGAAGCCTTGATTGAATAAAAAGAATAGATCTCCAGCCTCTACGGCAATGCTTCCATCTTGCAAAGAGAGAAATTTCTTTTGATCTAACGACCAAAAGATTGGCAAATGCAGTCCTTGGCAATGTAATTGCGAGGTGTTTGCGTCGAAGAAAAGGGTGGTTTGCAACTGGGCATCTTTGGCGTACTTGTATCGCGTCAATAGATCGTACATTCCTTCAAATCCCGTTTCTTCTGCCTCAGCCATGTGAATGTGAAAAGATTTATGTTTATTGGATTTAGGCAGATCGAGCAACAATCCTCGTGGATTATCAGAAAAATGGGTGAGAGATTTTACTGCAATTGCGTCAGATCGGCAATCGTCTATGTTCTTTTGAAGCATTAGGTGCTGCAGTAACAATGCACATTCATATTCCCCATACATACGTTCGCGTAGTAAGGAGTTGTCCTTTAAGCGATTGATGTTCTCTAGAAGACATTCGCTCATTGTATTGAGCGTATTTGCTAATTCGGCAATTTCTTTAGGACCGTTGAGGGAAACCGATTCGCCGTATTGACCGGCGGCAATCGCAAGGGCTGAATTGTTAAGTTTTTGGATAGGTCGCGCAATTTTGTTTGCAATGATGAGCAAAAAGGCGGTGGTGCTGGCAATGGTAAGGCCAACGGCAGTTGCGATCAAAAGCAGACTGTGATGAAATTTTTGATCGATGATTTCTATTGTGAGTCCGCCGGCGATGTGCTCGCGAATGGAATACCAATGATAAGCCATAAGTAATGCGCTTAAGATGATTCCAATAGCAAAAGTTGGCAGTAAAAATAACAGTAGTCTTGTTCTGATTTTCAAGAAACGCTAGCTCCTTTGGCTAAAGCTATGTGCCTGCAGGGAAGAGTTGTTGCATAAGCCTGAAGCATGGAAATAGCAACCGAGGGGCAATCTGCAATAACAGCTAGTAAGTGGCTGCGAGATAAGGTGAGGAGCATAGCGTCGGTTTTGCAAAGTGCTGAATAGCTGCGGGGAGAGTCGTTAAAAAGAGATTCATCGCCAAAAAATTCAGAGGCGCTAAGTTCTGCTATGGGGCGCATTTTTTCGTCGGTTAATTGAACTTTTCCTTGAGCGATAAAATAAATGCGGTTTGCCACTTGCCCTGTCATAAAGACTTTTTCTTGGGCGTCGTAATCGTCGTCATTGAGCTTTTCAGCTACGGATAATAGTAGCTCAAAATCTAGCTCCGCGAAGAGTTTTACTTTTTTCAAAAAAAAGGCTTTTTCAATTAGGCTAAGTGGCTTCATCTTCTAGTAACTCATATGCAAATTGGTGAAAGGTTTCATCGGCTTGCTTCATTTGTTCGCGCAGCTGTTGTCGCCAACCGGGCATTTGCAGTTGGGCTTTGAGCCTAGTTGCGACAATTTTATCGAAAAGGGTAGGCGAGCATTCAAGCTTGTCGAGTAGTTCTGCTAGGCCTAACTGAGGTAAATCTCCTTGCCAGCGCAAGCATGCGTCCATTTTTTCTTCTAGCGGCATGTCATCGATTAGGGGAGCTATGCGGCGGTAGATTCTGATATCGCACGTTCGTTCTAAACTTTCTACTGCATGAGAATGAATTTTTGCGTTTTTGCTGTGAAGTGCCCGGACAAGTAATTCGGGATCTTCTAAAGATCGAGTAGCCCCTAAAAGGTGAATGATAAAGTCGATGACCGATTGATATCCTGCTAAAAGCGCGTTTTCGAGCATTGCTAGATCGTAAAGCGGATGTTGTTTTTGAATGGTATGAGCAAAATAAAAATAAAAATATGCTCGATCAATTTCAATGTCGAGAATGTCGATTAGGTTGGCTTGTAATTGGGGCAATGCCAGTCGCGAAAGAATTTTACCGGCGAGAATGCGAGCTCTTTCTGGGAGGGCGATGTCTTTGGTTAGTGTGATGAGCAGAGGAACTGTTTTTAGCCCCATTTGCACGATGATTTCTTCTAATTTTCTCCGTTCGTTAGGGCGGAAATGGACACTGGCTAAAAGCATTTCTTTGATTGTCGTCGTGTCGGCAATTTTCCCGAGTGCATCTAAAATATGGAGTTTGAATTGGTTGTCTCTGGATGCTTCCAATTCTTCAATGAGTCGCGGCGCATGGCGCGAAAAACCTTTAGATGCTAATTTGGCAATGCATCGAGCGGCTGATCTTTTGACTAATGTCGAGTCATGCGTAAGGAAGGGGAGGGCTTGTTCAGCAGCTTCTAGTCCGGTTTCTTCAGCTAAAATATCGCAGGCCATGCTGATTTCATCGATACGGGACGATTTGAGCATGAGCTCTAATTGTTTTGCCGCAATAGTTCGGTTTAAAGCGGCGTAATCGAGTGTCGAATTAGCTAAAGATTTTTTGAGTGTGAGGATAGCAGCGCTACGCAGAAGTAGGTCGGGGCTGTCGAGATCGTTTTCGACTTTATCGGGGTGGTGCAGTCCGCGTTTGGCCAAATAATAGTTGGCCCATTTCGAAAGTTCGGGAGATTCTGATTGATCGATCCATCCGTCGATGGTTTCGACGACGCGTGCGTCATTGGCAAAAGAGCTTTCATCGAGGAGCTTTAGCAGATGAATTTTGCCGACCGTTCCAAAGCGCTTGGAGGCTTTGAGAATTTGAGGTAAAGAATCTCCGAGCTGCAATAGGCCTTGAACGGCAAGGAGTTGAGTTTCTTCCGGACCGCTTTTAAGAGCGTCTTCAATTTGGCGTTTAGATTCTTTTTGATCTCGTTTAGCTAGAGCACAAAACCATCCCCTAAACGTGCGTTCGAATTGCAAGGCATTGTCTTTCAGATTGCTGATAATCGCTTTAGAATAGGTTGAACGAAGCATTAAAGTCAGCAAGAGCATTACGATGCCAAGGCTATAGCCAATCCAGCGGCTAGTGTGTTGGAATCCAAATAATAACAGTGAGCTGAGAAGCATTCCGATCGGTTCAAAAAATGAATCGTTAACGATTCGAACTTTAGATTTGAGTTTGCTGGGAACTGCATTGGAAAGGAGATTGAAACAGTTGTCTTCCACTGTGAAAAGTACTCCGTCGACTGTAATGAGTCCGAGTACGGCGAAAAGCATCGTATCTTGTACTACCCATCCCGAATAAACGGCAACAAAAACCAAAGGAGTGATTAAAATTACATTTTGCAGACCTGTGCGGCGCAAAAAGCGGCTGTAGAGAAAAAGGCCGACGAAAATGTTGCAGCAGGAGATCGATGCTCGGCATTTACCTAAAAATTCAGTGATTTGGCCTTCGCCCCCTTCTTGGAAATGGGCGCCAAACGCCTCCATGTAATTAAATTCAGTCACTGTAATTAAAATTTGGGTAAATAGGCTGAGCAATAAGAGGGTGATGGCAAAGCGCGACCGGATGATCAGGCTTACTACGGAGGAAAACGAATCTCGGCTGCCCGAAAAAACTCCTTCAACGCTATCGTCATGCACTGCTTTTGCTCGAAAGGCGATGCCTTTGGCTTCTAAAAGACCTATTGCAATCGATGTACCTGCCATTGCCATTAAGCCAGAAAAGCCGATTTTATCAAGAAATAAATTGATAACAGATCCTGAAATGATTGTGCCGATAAAATAGGCAGCGCTATAGACAGAGTAGACCCTTTTGGCATCTTGAAGATCGTGATATTGGTCTGTAAAAGTCCAAGTGACGGCAATCATGACGGAAAAAAACATGCGTGAAGCAATTTTTAACACATACCAAAACCAATCGAGAGGGGTGCCTGCTATAGTAAACGCAGCAATGGCGCAAAGCGCTATCCCAAAGCTCATGGCAACGGTTAGAATTCGGTACGGACTGGTCGCTTTGAGGCTGTAAAGGACAACAGTAGACACTCCGATCATGCCTACGGCAACAGCTAAATAAGCTCTGGGTAAAAAGTCTGCTCCGATATGGTCGAGAAAGAGACCGTCCGAAAGGGTTTCTAAGCAGGAACTTCCAAATGCCCACAGAATCGCTAAGCGGATAAAGCGCAGCGCATGGGAGGCTTCCCCGGAATAGATCCCTAAAGTCTTTCGGAAAAAGGCGTTCATTTGTGCCATCCAGTATAGGGTGTCCCGGCATTTGAGCCAATTGCAAAACTGCAATACCTGGAAAAATCGGTGATTTTGAGTTCATTTGTGTATATAGTACCGGAAAAAGGACCGTTTCTATATATGCTAAAAATATGAAAGCAGCCAATTGTCGATTGGGTTTTGTGGGCTTTGGCCACATGGCTCAAATTATTTTTTCCGCAGTAGATCGCTCCAAGTTGATCTCTCGGTCTCAAATACAGTTTCTTCGGCGCGATCGCGCAAAAATGAAGGAAAACGAGCAGCGTTATAAAATAACTGCTACTACATTGGAAACTTTAGTTCACAACAGTGACTTGCTGATTTTGTCGGTTCGTCCGCAGCAAGCCAATGAGGTTTTGGATCAGTTAGCGGCTATTGGCGGGCTTGAAGGAAAATGGATAGTTTCGATTTTAGCTGGCGTTTCGATCGAGGCGATTGCTCAAAGATTGAAGGTGCCGGTGCAAATCATTCGGGTTATGCCCAACATTGCTTCGGCGGTCAATGAAGGGATGAGTATTTTGAGTTTTGGACCTCGATGTTGTCCAGAATTTCAGAGTTTGACTCATCAACTTTTTGGCGCTATGGGAGAGGTCTCTGAGTTGAAGGAAGAATTGTTGGACATCGCGTGCGGCATGGCTGGCAGCGGTCCTGGATTTGTCATTCGAATGATCGACGCAGTGGCTCAGGCTGGAGTTAAGCATGGGATTGATTATTCGGCTTCTTTAAAAATTGCGGCGCAGACATTTGCAGGGGCAGCGCAGCTGATTCAACAAGGGCAGATGCCCGATGATTTAATTGCGCAAATCGCCACGCCGAATGGGACGACGCAGGCTGGGCTGGATGTGATGCGGCAGAAGGGGATTAGCGAAGGGATTGAAGCTGCTATTGAAGCTTCAGCTCTGCGTTCTCGTGAACTGAGGCTTTAAACGGTTCATGAGTCCAAAATGATGAAGGAGTATCTTTTGGATTTAACAAAAGCCTTTTCTTTTTTTTAGGGTGGAAATTTACGACATAAAGCGATTGTAACATGGTTCGAAAACTAAGGCGCTCATATAAAGAACGGCTAAGGCAATAGTGAGAAGTCGACCGGTCTGTCCGACCGGAGAAAGCTTTTTTGATAGATGATAGAGATCTCTTTGACAGGCAACTAGGGCAGCTTGGATTAGCTGTTCTTTGGAATACTGCCAAACGCTCATCACCGTGTCGGCTAAGCGGCAAAGATCATTTTCGGGTCCGGTTGCATCGGAAGCAATGATTGTAAGTAGTTCGTCGGGGTCTTGAATAGATCGGCAAAGTTCTGCTAAAAGATGAAATTCCTGTAATTCCAACGCAAAAAAAATGGCTAGAAGTGCTGAGTTGTCCGGATCTGCTGCGCGTCCCGGGGCGGTGTAGCGCTCTATAGTTAGGGCAGCTTTCATCCAAATATCGTCCGGAAAATGTTCTGATAGAGGAGGCTTTTGGATGAGCTGTTCAGCTAGTTGTCGATTTTCTTCGGTAATTCCGCTTGAAAATAGATGGATGAATGCTTGAAGATTGGCGGTTTGAGATCCGTTTCGCAGTGATTGTTCTAGTAAAGATAAATCGTTTTGTTGAAGAGCTAGTTTTATATAATTGATCGGTCGTGTATGGATGGAATGAATGGCTTTCCTACAAAGGGGGCACGAGGGATTGCGCTTTGCCCACTGAGTTAAGCATATTTCATGCGCAGGATGCTGGCCATTATGCGCTAGAAATGAGCCTTGTTCTTCTAAACAAATGCTGCAGGGGGCTGAGGGAGATGTACAGATCGTAAAGTCGGCAGGCGTCATAAATTGTCGGTCGATAAGAGGTTAGTCTGTGGGATATATTTTGTCGAGCAATTGCTCTGAGAATGACAGAGAGAATCACTACAAAAATCTGGCTCAAATAGAAACTTTAGCGTAGGATATTTCAGGACAGTAAGAGAGGTGTTATGGAAAGGCGCAAACTTGTAATCGTTGGATCGGGACCTGCCGGTTACACTGCAGCAGTTTATGCTGCGAGGGCAAATTTAGAGCCCTTTTTATATGCTGGTTTTATGTCTGGTCCTGCCGGAGGTCAATTGATGACCACAACCGAAGTGGAAAATTTTCCAGGATTTCCTAAAGGCATTATGGGTCCAGAACTCATGGATCGATTTCGCGAACAAGCAGAGCGTTTTGGGACGAAGGTTGTTTTTGAAGATGTTGTCTCGGTGGATCTTTCAAAACGGCCGTTTGTTGTCACAGGAGGACAAACCACGGTGGCTGCGGATGCGTTGATTATTTCTACGGGCGCTACTGCTAAAAGATTGGATATTGATGGGTCTAGAGATGGTGAATTTTGGCAAAAGGGCGTGACTGCCTGCGCCGTCTGCGATGGAGCTGCTCCTATTTTTCGCAATAAACCTTTGTTTGTAATCGGCGGCGGCGATAGCGCGGTGGAAGAGGCTGTGTTTTTAACGAAGTATGCAAGCAAAGTATATATCGTGCATCGACGCGATCAATTGCGAGCTTCGAAAATCATGGCGGAACGGGCTTTGAAACATCCAAAAATTGAAGTGTTGTGGAATTCTGGAATCGACAAAATCCTGGGCGATCAAGTAGTGCGTTCCATTATGCTGAAAAATTTCGCGACAGGCGAGGTAAAACAACTCGAAGCGGGGGGGGTCTTTTTTGCGATCGGCCACCAGCCTAATACGCAATTTTTACAAGGACAGCTGCTTTTGGATGCAGCCGGATATTTGGTTGTAAAACAAGGTTCTTCTGCTACTAGCGTAGATGGTGTTTTTGCGGCCGGGGATGTGCAAGATCACGTATATCGACAAGCGATTACCGCTGCAGGGTCTGGATGCATGGCCGCCTTAGATGCGGAAAAGTGGTTGAGTATTCAAGGCGTGGAATGAGCCGTTTTTGGACTATTGCTTTCGTTTGTTGCTCTTTACTTTCGGATGTTTTTACTTTGGAAGTACAGCCTTGGTTTGGAGATGTGTATGAGTTTCATCTATTGAGCGGGTACTCGTATGGGCGTTTTCGTAAAGTACAAGGGGGAATCCCTCAATTGTCCCGACCGTTTCAGTCTAATGTGATCTACCAAGGTCTTGATTTGTCGTCATCTCCGGAGTGGAGTCTCGATATGGATGTTCAATTTGCATCTACTACCCAGATGCCATTTAATTTTCGTACAACTGCAATACAAGCACGCTATTTGTGGTTAGATGATATCATTGGAGATCGCGTCAGTTTTTCAACAGGTGCTAGCATCCGATTCACTCCAACCTATGCTTTACACGACATCAGTTGTCCATCTAGGGCAAATGCAGATTTTGAGTTGAATTTTTCCTTTGGTAAAGAGTTGGAAGCGACAGAAACGTGGCTATGGCGCCTTTGGGCGTATGGCGCGGTAGGACAGGCCAATAAAGGATCTCCTTGGGTGAGTGCGATCGCTGCCATTGAAACCAATATTTCAGATATCCACAAGTTCGCTTTGTATGCTTCAGGAACAAATGGATACGGACGCCACACGCACGTGTATATCGATCGATTCAATGGCTACTCTAAAATTCGAAATAAATCGATCGATCTTAGCTTTCGGTACGGTCACCGTGTTGGCGTTTGGGGCACTATGCGTTTGGAATACACTCGTCGAGTTTTAGCAAAAGCGTCTCCTGCTCGCGTAAATACTTTCATGTTCAGTTACTTGCTGCCGTTTTCGTTTTAAAATCCCCTGCCGGCTGGCGGCTTGTCTCGATTTCGCAGGCGTGGTAATCTAATATTAACCACCGCCGCAGCGGACAATTGACCTCCAGGGAGGCAACCAGACCAGGGCAGACGCTGAATGTGCGGGCGGAGC
>JAJXVT010000006.1 GCA_021781995.1 bacterium
TCTTCAATGATCTTTTCAAGGGGATCCCCTGAAGATAAATCGAGCGATGTGATGTCGACGGAAATAGAAGCGGAAAATACCACTCCGTTACGTAAACCCTTCACTTTAAAATTGGCGAAAATCGCCTCTTTCTTGCGGGTTACGTTCATGAAACGGATTAGATTGTTTTCAGCTAAATTCTTCACGCCTTCACTCCATTGGAAAATGGCTGAATTTTACACAGAAGTTTCCCTTTCTGTCAATCTTGCAAAAAATATGCGATTTGCCAAAACTAGATAATCATGCACATGATGTATCCAATCACTGAGATTCAGTGGCTGCAAAAACTCCATGATGAGTTCAATCTACCCTATATGCGCAAGTTAGCGTCTTTTTTAAGCGCTGAAGAGGCGAAAGGGATACAAATATTTCCTCCCGCTAACTTAAGGTTCAATGCTTTTTGTCAAACCCCATTAGACCAGGTAAAGGTAGTCATCATGGGCCAGGACCCCTATCACGGGCCAGGACAGGCCCACGGCTTGGCTTTTAGTGTGCCGCGAGGAATTTTTCTCCCACCTTCGCTCAAAAACATTTTTAAGGAATTAGCGTCTGATGTGGGACTGAATATGCCCAGCCATGGCTGTTTGGATCATTGGGCGAAGCAGGGGGTTCTTTTGCTGAATGCGACTTTATCGGTTCGTTCGGAAGAGCCAAAATCGCATTATGGTCAGGGCTGGGAACAGTTTACAGATCGAGTGATTTCGATTTTGGCCGAAAGACCTGAACCAATAGTATTTATGTTGTGGGGACGATCAGCTCTAGAAAAATTTCAAAGGTTAACTGCTCAATCTTCCCGCCATTTGATTTTGACGTCCGTTCACCCCTCCCCTCTTTCCGCCTATAGAGGATTTTTCGGATGCCGTCATTTTTCGAGGGCCAATACCTTTTTAAAAGAAAAAGGACAGCAGCCCATTGACTGGGCCATTCACTAATCGTATAGTGAACTCATGCACCTAAAACCAGCTCATAAAGCAAAACTGAGCCTTGCAACGGTATTTTTTACCTTTTTTATCGACAATTTGAGCTGGTCAATTGTTTTCCCCATTTTTGCGCCATATTTCTTAGATCCAAATAATCAGACGTTTTCAGGAGACGTGTCGTTAGAGACCAGGGCAACTTTGCTAGGGTTTTTCTTGATGGCATTTTCGTTAGGGCAATTTTTAGGAGCGCCTTTTTTAGGAGAATATGCTGATAAACACGGACGCAAACAGGCGTTGGTAGTGAGCGTTTTTTTTACTTTGGTAGGATTTATTCTAACAGCTTGGAGCATGGGCGTCGGAAATTTATACTTTTTGTTTTTAGGCCGTTTGATCGCCGGAGTCTTTGCAGGCAATATGTCGATTTGCCTGGCTTGTGTATCGGATATCAGCACGGATGAAAAAAGTCGTGTAAAAAATTTTGGCCGTCTATCCATGATTGCCGGTTTGTCCTTTATTATGGGGGCCTTTTTCGGCGGAAAACTATCCGATTCTTCCATTGAATCTATCTTTAGGCCAGATTTACCGTTATGGATTGGCTCAGGATTAACAGCTGTAAATTTGATTTTTCTTATATTTAGTTTTCAAGAAACTGGAACTATTGATAAAAACGTTTCTTTTAACCTACTAGAGTCATTTCATAATCTACGAGAAGCTTTGCAAACCGAACGGATTAAAAGAACGTATTCGATTTATTTTTTATTCGTATTTGCCTGGACGATTTTGCTTCAATTCACTCCTGTGCTCGTGGTAAGAAAATTTGAATTCAGCAATTCAGATATTGGAAATTTAGCTCTATTTATGGGAGGGTTTTGGGCACTTGGATCGAGCTATTTAAGAAAATTAGCACTGCACTGGTTTGCTCCGCTTAAAATCTTGGAAATCTGTTTATTGGGTTTTACAGTGTTGTGTGGATTAGTGATCATTCCGCGACATAGTTATGGAGCGATGGGACTATTGGCAATATGCGCTATGATTGGCGGTTTGGCATGGCCATTGTGTACTAATGTGATTTCTCAAGCGGCCCCACGTCATATGCAAGGGAAAATTTTGGGTATTAGTCAGTCTGTGCAGTCTTTAGCAATGGCTTTAGCTCCAGCTATCGGCGGTTTAGTGTATCAAATTTATTTAGGATTTCCATTTATGCTGGGTGCGAGCGCGAGTTTAGCTGCAGGTATTATCTATTTCACCTTGAAAGATCGCTCTTAATCTTTTAAGCTGTGATAATGCGTCAATGGATTTTGCAAATTTCTTTCCCTAGCTGGTATTGGCGAAAACTGTGTTTGAAAACGGTTTGGATCGGCAGTATTATACTTTTAGTGTCCTCTATGGGTATATACTGGTGGAAAATGATTTTCCCCTTCTATAAAGCTACTCACGGTGTTCTAAAAGCTGTTTCTCTTCCTATTTATGCCAATCATTCTGGTCGTATTGAATTATTTTTATGCGAGGAAGGAGCTCATTTTTCTCAAGGGCAGATTTTAGTACAGATTAGTGATCCGGTATTGTCTGCAAAAATTGATGGAATTTTACAGGATGTGAGTGCGTGTAAATCCCAGACTGCTGAAGAAAAAATACGGTTGGATCGATTGATGCAGCGTTATATTTATCTCCAGCACACTCCCGAAATCGATCAAATTTTATTGCAAATACGAGAAGCGCAAATGTCTATGGCAAATATTGAAACGCAATTGCAAGAGCTTTTTAAGGAAAGAGATTGTTTGGAACAAAAAATGCAACAATTACAAGTAACCGCTCCTTGCGATGGAATCGTGCTTCAATATCAAAAAAATAAAGGAGAAATGATCAACCCCCAAGAGTCTCTAGTGCTCATTTGTCGTTCGGAGAAAAATTGGGTGGAAATGTCCATTCCTGAAACATTGCTAGGCAAAATTAGCGAAGGAACTCCAGCTACAATTGAATTTTCTGCATTCAAGAGCAAAAAGTGGAAAGGCACTATAAACTGGATTAGCCCCATCGTCGAAAATGGACAAATAAAAATCAAGGTTGCAGCTCCTCAATTGCCCGCTTATCCAGGACTATCCGCACAAGTTTTAATTAAAATTCATTGATATGCATATTCCTACAGAACTACAAGAGGCTATCGAATCTTTAGCTGCGTCACATCATTTCAAATCTTTAGCGCAAAGTAGAGAAATGGTAAGCAAAGATTATCGAAGAGGCAATGATTCGGCGCGAGCATTTCAAAATCGGTCTCAATTAATATCTTATTTAATTACACGGCTTCCCGCTACTTTTGCTGTTTGTCGTAAGGTGTTTAGTGAAATAAAAAATCGATTGCCAGGCTTTGTTTTCGAATCGATACTGGATTTAGGCGCCGGTCCCGGTTCTGCTTCATGGGCCGCTATTGAGAGTTTTGATGAATTAAAAAGCTTATATTTAATCGAACGAGAAAAAGATGTAATTGATCTAGGTAAACAGTTAGCGACTTCCTCATTTCGATGTTTCAAAGAGATTTTTTGGGATCATTCCTCTCTTACTAGTCCTTTTGCAATTCCATCAGCTTCACTTGCTGTATTTTCATATGTCTTAGGTGAAATGGAGATTGAAGAAGCTTGGCAAATTGTAAAAAGAGTATGGGATAGCTCGATTCCTCTACTCACCTTAATCGAGCCAGGCACGGTGCGCGGTTATCAACGTATTTTAGCTATTCGAAATCGATTGATTGCTCAGGGAGCTCGTATAATAGCTCCATGTCCTCACCTTCTGCCATGTCCTTTAAAAGAAAATGATTGGTGTCATTTCGCTGCTAGAGTTGAGCGTACAAGTCTGCACCGCCGGTTGAAAAAAGGAACTTTAGGCTATGAAGATGAAAAGTATTCCTATGTGGTTTTTGCTAAACCGGAGATACAAACTAGTGCGATTGATGGCCGAATCATTCGACGTCCATTAAAAGCCGGTGGGTATGTTAAATTTCAATTATGTGCACAAGACGGTCAAATTCGAGAGACTACAGTAACAAGAAGTGATAAAAACAATTATCGCCATGCAAGAGATGCGGAATGGGGATCTTCTTTGCATCTAGATATTATTTAAGAGAGACTTGTTTGTTTGATAATGGTATAATTCTACGAAAGGACGAATTATGCATTATAAAGACTTGATAGGAAATAGAAAGAGTTTAATTCAGGTTTCTTTTGACAAAAAACGAAAAGTATTTTTGTTATCAGCTCCTATTTATCGCTCCCATCTAACGCTTCCTGCTTCTGTATTAACTTACGTAAATGCACGAAAGGATAAACATTTTCGACCTTATAAAGTGCGATTTCAATTAAAAAATCCGTATGAAGTGGAGTTGATTCAGGAAATACCATATCAATGGGGATTTCAGCCAACTTCAAGACAAATAATGCTGCAATTTTTCTTGTTAGCAAAAAAATGCCACGACATGCTTCATGAAATAGCAGCAGAAGATGCTATTAAATCTCTACGTGTGGGATAGAAATTTTTTTAGTCTGATAAAGGCGAAGAAACGGGAGTACCTCCGTCTGTAAAAAATCTATTGTTTGTTCCGGAGCTCGACCGATTAAAGTTTTGATTTGAGCGATTTTTAAAATCTCATTGGAGTTCAGGGAAAATAGACTTTCTTTTTCAATAGATTCTATGAGGGATTTCATAGGTTGATCTGCCTTCATAGCGTAAAATGTAATGTTGCGTAAAATTTCATGTAATTGTTGACGATCCCCTCCTTTTTTTACAGCTTCCATAAGAATGTTTTCCATGCATAACTGAGGTAATTGTTGATTGAGCAAAGCTAGCGAGGTTTCGGGGTCAATATAAGGTGCTGTTAGAACGTGGGTTAAAAGATTGCAAATTGCATCAATGGATAGGAAGGCTTCAGGTATCGTTATGCGGCGATTGGAGGAATCGTCTAAGGATCTTTCCAGCCATTGAGTGGCTGTTGTGTACGCGGCGTTTTGTGAGAGTGATATAGCAAATCTAGCCAATCCGCAGATCCTTTCATTATAAATTGGATTCCGCTTATAAGGCATTGCAGAAGATCCTACTTGAGAGCTTGCAAAGGGTTCTAACATTTGGCTGTCATGGGCTAAAAGACGAAAATCAGTTGACAGTTTATGGGCACTAGCTGCAAAGGATGCGAGAGCATTCAGAATGTTGAGATCGAGTTTTCTTGTGTAGGTTTGCCCGCAAATAGGCAAAATCGATTGAAAATGAAAGGCGCTTGCAACTTCTTTTTCTAGTTGTAACACCTTATGATGATCGCCTTGAAAAAGAGTTAAAAATGAACTTTGAGTTCCAGTAGCGCCTTTAGCCCCAAGGAAAGGGATTTCTTGCATGAGGCGTTGCCAACTGCGCACATCAAGCATAAAGTCTTGAAGCCATAAACAAATGCGTTTGCCAATGGTGGTGGGCTGAGCTGGTTGATAGTGAGTGTAGCTAAGAGTGGGATCAGAAGCGTGTTTTTCGGAAAGTTTAGCTAATAATTCAATGACGTGAAGCAGTTTGTGAAAAAGAAGGTCTAGGGCTGTTTTTAATTGTATTAGATCAGCGTTGTCTGTGACAAAAGAAGAAGTCGCGCCCAAATGAATGATTGGTTTAGCTGCGGGACACTGATCTCCAAAAGCATGAATATGCGCCATCACATCATGGCGAAATTTTTTTTCGTATTCATGGGCCTGATCAAAATCGATGCAAGAGGCCATTTGTTCCATTTGTAAAATCTGTTGATCTGTAATAGGAAGTCCAAGTTTTTTTTGTCCTTTTGCGAGAGCGACCCATAGAAGTCGATATGTATAAATTTTCCAATGTGCGGAAAAAAGGTGGGACATCTCAGGGCTGCAATAACGCGCCGTGAATGGACTGGCATAAAGTTCGTGGCGCGTTACTGAAGTCATTATCTATTATCAAGCAAAACGGTGATTTGTACTAATAGTTGGGTTAACTGTTTTTTTTCGGCTTCAGAGGGTACGCAAAGTGGATTTTTCACCATTTCACGAGCTCTTTTTAGAAAGCTGATTGCGTGTGAAGCGTAATTGGGATGTCGTTTATCGTCTTCAGCAAGAGGAAATTCGAGTCGAATGAGATTGAGTAATTCTTGCTTTGCTTGCCCGGTGTAATTGCGAACAATCTCTTCCTTTTTTTCGATAGGTCCTTGCCGCGAGGCTAAACTATATACGGCCTGACGGGGCATTTGATCGATCTTGGGGTGCAAGATTTGAGGCATTGCCATGTGGAATTCGTAATATTGTAAAAAGTTGTACGGGGTTTGGCGGTTTCCATAAGTTGCAAACAGCCACGCCGTAAAGGCTCCGTCTCGATATTTTTTCAAAATATCTTGAGCGCGTTTGATGCGCTCTCCATGTAAAATTACGGCTTGATTTGTAATGGCCTTTACTTCAGATGTAATAGCGGTTAAAGCTTTTAAGTCAGATTCTACATCATATGAGTCAGATGTTCGAAAACTGGTAAGAATTTGTTCGAGATCAGCTTTTTCTTTGTCATTGAGTGCAGAAATGCGAAAGACGCCAGAAAAGCTCGATAGATCGCCATTATTAGACCTTTCAACAAGCGCTGTCATTTTAGGCTGCTGCGTCTCTTTTGTTTTAAAGCGAAGATGAAGCAAATCATTAAACTTTGACATAGTTGGTCAGGTCCTGTTTAAAATTTCTTGCGTGAGATCCATATAATCAATCGATGCTCGGCATTTCGGAGCGGTATCGAAAATCGGTTTTCCGTAAATTGTGGCCTCAGATACTGCGATATCTCGTCTGACTTTTGCTTTCAATAGTTTTCCGGGAAATGTTTGCTCGATCACATTTAAAAATGCATCATTGCTTTTGCCTCTTGGATTCCAAAATGAAAGAGCGACTCCGAGAATTTCTGTTTGATGACGTTCAGAAATGTTATTAATAAAAAGTGATAAACGTTGCAATCCTTTCACACTGTAAAATTCAGGAGTTGCGCAGACGAGCGAAAAATCTGATGCGATGAGCGCAGATTCCGTTAACCAACACAATGAAGGCGGGGTGTCAATAAGAATAAAATCATAATCGAGTCCACGCAAAATTTCTTTTAAACGTTCGTGTGAATAGCGGTCTGCGGCCAAAGGTCCTGAAACTTCAACTCGTTCTAACCAAGTATCTGCAGGGATGATATGCATGTTGGGAATGCAGGTGTCTAAAATGACATCTTGAATATTTTTTTCGCCTTGCAACACAGGGGCCATGCTATCTTGTTCATCGGGATCAAAACCCAAGCCAGTGGTAAGGTTGGCTTGGGCGTCAAAATCGATGAGCAACACTTTTTTGCGATGATATTTGCAAAGTGCTGCTCCAATATGTAGCGAGGTCGAAGTTTTCGCTGTTCCGCCTTTAAAACTGCTGACGCAAATCGTAACCATCTATGATTCCTTAATTTTATGGAGCGGTCGAATAAGGCGACATCAAGTCTTTGGTATCCCGCTCTTTTTCGACTTTAACAAGAAAATCAGAAATGTCAATCTCGCCATGCACAATATTATCGCGAGTGCGAAGCGCAGCTGTTCGATTTTCTACTTCTTTGTCCCCAACTGTGAGCATGTAATTTGTCTTTAGCAATTGCGCTGTTCGTACTTTTTTACCTACAGATTCGCTAGAATCATCGACATCGCACACAAATCCTTTAGCTTGGAATTTTTTTGCTACTTCTTTTGCATACGGAATATGACGATCAGCGACTGTTAGAATGCGAATTTGATAAGGACTAATCCATAAGGGGAACTTTCCTCCGAAATGCTCAACTAAAATACCAAAAAATCTTTCAATCGAACCAAATAGCGCTCTATGCAGCATAACGGGCCGCTTATGCGAACCGTCGCTGTCTACGTATTCGAGTTCGAATTTTTGAGGCAATGACATGTCGAGCTGAACAGTGCCGCACTGCCAATGTCTGCCAATTGCATCTCGAATGTGAATATCGATTTTAGGTCCGTAAAATGCCCCATCGCCCTCGTTAATTCTATAGGAATGACCCCAATCGTCTAAAGCGCCTTTGAGACCGTTGGTTGCATTTTCCCATTCCTCATCTGATCCAATTGTTTTTGATTTTTCGGGACGAGTGGATAACTCGAGTCGATAAGGCAATCCGAAAGTCATGTAGATTTTATCGGCAAGTTTTAATATGTGATTGATTTCATCGCGAATTTGATCAGGACGCATGAACATATGAGCATCATCTTGATGGAAGCTGCGAACTCGGAATAGACCGTTTAGCGCTCCTGATGCTTCGAAACGATGAACGTGTCCAATTTCAGCTATTCGCAAAGGCAATTCTCGATAGCTGTGTGTAGCTGATTTGAAATACAGCATACATCCAGGGCAATTCATAGGCTTAATCGCATATTCTCGATCTTCGATTTCGGAAGTGTACATGTTTTCGCGATAATGAAACCAATGGCCAGAGCGTTCCCACAACTCTTTACTCATCATCATTGGCGTTTTGATTTCGATGTAACCACCTTCTAATAGACATGAGCGTAAAAAATCAAGGAGCCTATTCCAGATGATCAGTCCTCTTGGGTGAATAAATGGCATCCCTGGAGCTTCTTCTTTAAAAGAATACAAATCTAACGCTGCGCCAAGCAATTTATGGTCGCGTTTTTTTGCTTCTTCAAGCATGACTAAATATTCTTTGAGTCTTTTTTTATCAGGGTAGGAAATGGCGTAAATTCGCGTGAGCATTTCTCTACTGGAGTCACCTCGCCAATATGCTCCGGAAGTTTTTAAAATTTTAAAAGCTTTGATTTTCCCAAGGGAGGCCATGTGAGGTCCTCGACATAAATCTACAAATTCTCCTTGTCGATAGGCAGAAATGGAAGTGTCATCAAAACTATCAATCAATTCTTTTTTATAAGGATTATGAGAAAAAGCAGTTTTAGCCGCATCTTTGTCTGCAAACTCTATTCGCTCGGTTTTAAAACTTTCGCCCAGTATGATCTCGACCTCTTTTTCGATTTTTTCAAAATCCTGGTCTGAGATAGTAAGGTTAGCGAAATCGTAATAAAATCCTTGTTCCAGAGGCGGCCCGATAGTGGGTTGAGCATCCGGCCATAATCGGAGGATGGCCTGAGCGAGCACGTGGGCTGAGGTATGCCAAAAAACTTCTTTTCCTAAAGGATCGTCAAAACCCCAAAACTGCACCTCATCGCCCTCCTTTAACGGAGTGGAGAAATCTTTTAGACGGCCATTGATGCTGACGGCGACGGCTTGCTCTGGGGCCGTTAGATGCAATTTTTCTGCTGCTTCTTTAGCAGAAACGGCTTCCGGAAACTCTACCAGCTTGTCTTTGACTTTGACTTTCATATACGATCCTGAGTAAAAATGCAATTGTCCTCAAGAGTTTACACTATTGGGATATGGCATGTAAAGCAGCTTTACACAAGCGAGTTTAGACAATGGATTTTTGGACTGATGTGATCTCTTCTATTAAACGAGCTCCCACTTCGATTTTATTAGAATCTATGGACTTTGCCCGCGCAGCAGAAATTTCGGCGTGGATGGACATGTGCCCAATTCAAGAACCGATTCGTTTTCGAGCGTGTTTTTTAGGACGTATGTTTGCAAATGCTATTGTAGATGATGCGGGAAACTTGCAATTAGAGCGGGCAAAACATCTGTGGACGGAATTAGGTCAGAAGTTGTATTGGATTGGACCTAAAATGCAGGAAGATCATTGGATTTTAGATCATATTTATAGATCTCTTGGTCAACTAATTACTGACAAAGCGATTCAAAAAAAAGTGCGCAGTTTTGCTCCACCTTTATGCCACCCAGGCGCCGATGAGCTTGTGCGTCAAACTTTATGGCCGGATCAAATTCGTCGCATAGATACGGTTCATTTGTTAAAGGCCGTATTGACCGCTTGGTTTACTTGGTTAAGACAAATTACTGGATCGTGTTTCGCTACAGCGCCAGCTATACTAGTGCAGCAAGATCAGCCATTGCGTTTTTTTGATGATTTGCAACAGCTATTAGCTTATGGGAAAATACGTCGTGTGATCGATGGCAAGGAATTTGCTGTTCCATTATGTCCTGCTGCCATTCATTCAGATTTATTGCGTTCCTTAGCACTGCCATCTTATCGAAATTCATTGCACGTGGCTCCTGGAGTAATAGCCGCTTTTTCGGCTGCTAAAATATTTACAAACGAACAAACTTTGGAGGAAAAGCAAAAAAAATTGCAAAACAGCTTTGCTGCTTTGACTTCACCTACTTTAAAGGAATTAATCGAGGATGTGACGCTGGCAGAATTAGGCTTGACCCGCCAACAAATAGATGAGGAGTCTAAACGTCAAAACTTTCAAATGGAAACCCTTTTTGCTCATCAATCTGCAGTACATTATCAACAACCCAACGAGCGGACTCGAAAAGTGGCAGAATGGAAAGAACGCATCTCTAGAGCATTTGATACCATTCAAGCCTTTGCTGATTGTCCGTTATTGCGAACCTGGGAGTCGGCCATTGCTTCGTTTAGCGATGTGAAAGCTGAATTTGGGCGTTGGAACTTGTTCGTGAGTCTTGGATTAGATGCTAATGATGTGACGGGAATCGGTGGGTTTTTATACCAGCATATTCATCGTCAATTGCAACAGATAAATCATAAGTTAGAAAAACTGCGTCATGATTACGAAGAAGCCTTTCGTGGTTCTCAGATGTATAGTAATATGCTAACTCGCGCTACTAATGAGGCACAACGATATCAGATGAAAGCTGAGTGGAGTAATCATCAATATCGCATGGAGCGCATCAAAATTGAAGCGGACGAGTTGACGCATGCTGGGGAAGGATTGGCTTCTTTATTTGCGTATATGATCGAGTTTTATGATCGAAAATTACCCGAAGTTTTTCAGGAGATATTCGATCCTTCCTTGGCTAATATCCCTGCGCAAATGGTGGATGACAGCCCTGCTGGATTTCGTTTGGCCTATAAACGTGGCGGGACGGATATTTGGAGATTTATTTTTAACCAAGAACAGTTTATTGAGGTGTTATCTGATTTTTTTGTTTCCGCTGAGCAAGAAATAATCGATATTAAGCCACAGCTCACACCATGGATTGGAGAATGTTCTACCGCTTTGATTCATTACATTCAATCTTCTGAATTTATTCAAGGAGCATTGCATCGGGCCTCGACTAATTCAATGATTAAAAGTAATTATAAACTACCTTGGGAGTACATTTCAGGGGGTACAATGGATGCTTTACTCTTGTCTTACTGTGAAAGAAATCGGCCATTTACTACGTTGGAAGCCTCGGTGCGCAATTCTCAAGATTTATTGGAGTTTTTATTGAATTGTCGCAGTAAATCTACGCATGCCCCCTCTTTGTGTATAGCTTCTCCTACACATGCCTTTTTATTAGAACCGGGCTTAATCGCAGAAGACCCTAGCTTCCAGATCGAAGCGATGCGATTATTTTGGTCAAATCAAAAAGTGTCTGAAGAGCACGCTTTGTACTTATTGAATTTATATGCACAAAGATCTTCTGAGGAAATGCGTTATTTGTTTGTAAATAAATTAAAGTTTTTCACATTCCCTCTTTCAATACAAGAATTTCGTGATTTTTTAATTTATGAGCAAAAAGAATCTGAGGATGTTGTTGATTCGTTTTTACATGAATCTATTCCAGTGCTTTCGGGTGCTGACTGTGCTCATTTAGCTTCATTGATAGCAGCCCCCTTAGGACAAATTGATTTTTCGGCTCAACTATTTTGGACGCCGAACGCTTTACGAGAAGCAATAAAGCAAGCGTACATTAAAAGCTTATCTGGCCCCTTAACCTCTATTGATATCGACCATGTGATAGTAGATTTACTGAGAAAACATCAATGTTGTTTGCCTGAACCGGTATTTTTTGGTGATACGAATTGGACTGCTGGTCATTTTGCTCTTGTGATAGATCCAAGTGGAGTATTAACGGTTGGGTGCTTTGAAAGAACTGCTCTATCTGGAATATATTTGCATTCTTGGTTTACAAACCAATGTGAAGGAAGATGGGTATGTTATAATAATCCAGATGAATATATCTATCGAAATTTAAAAATATAATAATAAAGCACTGTGGGGCGGTATATAGTACTTCCGATCCAAAGGCACCCAGCAGGCATTTTTAAGCTAAATCCAGTTCATTTAGCTTAAAAATGCCTGCTGGGTGCCTTTCAACTGGAAGCGCTATGTATAGGGTTTAATTTCTCGCAAATCTCAACTCTGGATGTGCTAGAGATATTATGCTGATAAATTGGAAATGGAATGCTTGCGCTATAAGGGAGTAATAATTTAGAGTTCAATTTGTAGATGAAAAAGAAATTTGGCCTAGGTTTAATTGCTTTTTTTTGTTGGTTGTTGTGGATGGACGGAGAGAATGCCGATCACACACAAAACAACGATCGCGCATCAATTGCGTTGTGGAGCTATGCTGTGAATTCATTGCGGTTGGTTCCTTCCGTGCCGTCTGACATGTTTTCTAAAATCATTGGTTCTTTAAAAGAAGCTGCGCCAGAACCAGCAGTTGTGGTTGTCGAGCTTCCCCGCAAAGAAGTATTGCCAGAAGTATGCGAAGCTTTAAAAGAGGCGGCTCCTGAACCAGCAGTTGTGGTTGTCGAGCTTCCTCGCAAAGAAGTATTGCCTGGAGTATGCGAAGCTTTAAAAGAAGCTGCGCCAGAGCCTGCAGTTGTGCAGCAGGCGCTTTTGCTTGAACCCGAAGTTTTGACTACAGATACTTTCGACTCCATAATGTTGCCTGAGGTTGCAAAAACTCAAGATACTATGTCGAAAAGACTGGAATTTCAAGAACAAAAACCTCCAGAACCAGAGGTGCGTGGAGTGGTCCTTCTCGGACCTAAAGATGTTCTTTTAACAGATGCAGAATTAAAAGAAGTTTGTCTTCTAGAGGTTAAGGATTTAACAGTTCCAGGAGGAATTAAGGCTTTGAGAAAACGCATCTATGAAAGATTTGTAGGCGAAACGCTGACTTCAGAGATGGTTTTTGCTCTGAAAGCTGATATACTTCGTTATTATGAAGAAGAAGATCGTCCTTTTGTAGAAGTACAAATTCCAAGTCAAGATATAACCTCGGGAGTAGTGCAGTTTATTGTATCGGAGAGTCATGTTTCGGATATCGATATTGAGGGAGGACGTTACACTTCTGTATGTGATTTAAAAAGGTATTTGTCGACTAATGTGAATGATGTTATTGATTTAGGACAGTTGCGTAAAAGTGTTAATTTCATGAATCGCAACCCATTTCGACGTGTAGACGTGGTTTATGGTCCAGGAGACCGTCCCTTGACAACAGATGTATCTTTGATTGTTGAAGATCGGCGCCCTACACGATTTTATACGGGTTTTGATAACACCGGTGTGGAAACAACAGATCGGCAGCGGTTTTTTGCTGGAATTAATTGGATGTTTGGTTTTGATCATCTTTTTAATTATCAATTCACCTCTACGTATAAAATTACCCCGTTTCAAGCACACACCTTACAGTACACTTCCTTACTTCCTTGGTCGCATGTATTTACGGCCTACGGTGGTTATTCTAGAGTGCATGTGAGCCTTCCATGGCCGTCTAGCCGTAATGATGGAAGCAGTTATCAAGCCTCCTTTCGCTATACCATTCCTTTTCTTCCCGGCTCTCGATTTAGCCATGAATTTACGTTTGGAGGGGATTATAAAAGAACTAATAACACGATTTTGTATAGCGAAACCTTTGAAAATATTGCTCAACCGGTCAATCTAACGCAAGTTATGGGTTCGTATGTCGGAGCTTGGGAAGGCAAAAATTACCGTCTGGATTTTGATATAGAATTATTTTGGTCTCCCGGGGAATGGATCACAGACCAATCGAATGCTGATTATAATCGCTTACGACCAGAGGCAAAGCATCAATGGGTATATGGAAAAGGAGGGCTTAAGTATTTGCAGAAAATTGGAAATGATTGGTCTTTGATGTTGTGGAGTACGCTGCAGATCGCTTCTCAGAACTTGTTGCCAAGTGAGCAACTTGGTATTGGCGGCTATGATACTGTGAGAGGGTACGATGAACGGCAATTGAATTATGATGGAGGTATTATCCTCAATGGAGAACTTCGCACTCCTTCTTTTCCCATATTGGGCCGCTGGTCAAAAAATATAGGGCGAGATGCTTTGCAATTTCTCGCTTTTTTGGATTTCGGATATGGCCGTGATCATAATCGTATTCCAGGTAGTCCTACAGGCGACTATTTATTGGGAGCTGGACCTGGATTGCGCTACACTCTCAACCCCTGGCTGACCACCCGTTTAGATTGGGGAGTTAAGCTGCATCGCGAAGCTATATTTACCGGTGGCAATACAATGGTGCATTTTTCTTTAAATATGAATATTTAAGCTGCTTGGCTCTTTATTGTGCTTTTGCAGGGGATGCGCTGCTGCCCACGAGTATACCACAATTCACATTGACCTAGTCCTTAAAAACATAGCTGGATTCCTCTGATGCAAGAAACAGCGCTACAAAGGTATGCTGCAGCTATCTTGATGTCTTAAAGCAATACGAACGCGCCTTCTTTTGCAAAAAGCTGCGCATAAGCTTTTCTTATACCTTGTGTTGCACCAGTAATGAGCGCAACTTTATTGGTCAAACGAGTCATTTATTCTGAATTGTACTTTGAAAATCTGTTTTTGTATATAGTTTGCAAATGAACTTCAGGGAGATGTAGTATGTCAATGCGAAAAATAGCGCTGATGGTCAGTTTGTGGACCTCCACTCTTTTTACAGCCCCTGTAGAAAACCCATCTGCTCCGCGAATTATTCAGGAGGGATTTTTTATTTCAAAGGATTGTTGGGTTAATGTTCGCTGTGGTTATGAGGGAGATTTTGTTTCTGATGGCAGGTTCGAGCAGTGTGAGCAGGGAAGCGGTCGGGTCGATCGGTTTTCTCAAAATACAAATGCTGGAACGGTGACGGTGAGTTTGTTGGATCGACTTGATATATATGGTATTTTAGGATCGTCTAAGGCGTGTGCTGAGTGGCGTTTTTCGATCAACGGGAGTTCTAGTATCGCAGAGCTGGAAACCTTATATAATTTTCTTTGGGGTATCGGTGCTCGAGGAATTTTATGCGAATGGGGAGAGGCTGCGTTGGGACTTGGCGCCCGTTATGAAAGAGCTGATTATTCGAATTTATGGCTAACAATTGATGGATCGACCGTCCCTTCTTCGGGAACCTGCTTAGAGTGGCGCGTGTGGCAGATTGATTTAGATTTAGCTTACACAATTGATATTTTTGTACCCTATATTGGCATTAAATATTCCAATGTACTAAGCTCTTTAGGTTTATTTAGTGTGCCAATTGCAGGAAATGGAGCTGATTCGAATCATTTTAAAAATCGCTCTCCTGTCGGTATTTTGGTTGGCTGTACGTTGAGTACTGGTAAGAAGTTTATGCTGAATGTAGAAGGGCGTCTGATAGATGAAGAGGCCGTAACAATTTCAGGTGAAGTGCGGTTTTGATTCGTTACTTTATTGGTTTGCTTTTATCTGTGTGCACGATCCCTTTGTTGGGAGCTCCGATCGGAAATCCTGCCTCATCTGCAATTTTACAAGAAGGACTGTTTATTCCAGATACTGCGTGGTCTCAGCCTCGAGTAGCATACATTGTCGATCTTCTTGGTAGACAATGGTTAACTGGATCTCATGTTCGAAAAATCTCTGCTCAGGGGACCTCTTCTTTTGGCTCTGTTTGCTGGTCTATTCAAGAGCGCTTTGACTTGTCAGTGGTTGCCGGTTTTGGAGCTAAAACAATTCGATACTCGCAAAATGGGCTGCATTATCGAGCACATTTTTCTCCAGGTTTGATGTGGTATGGTGAAGTTAAATTGATTTTGTTTGAAGTTCAAGATACTGCCGTCAGCAGTTTTGCAGAAGTTGGTGGTTGGAGTGTGTTGACAGGAGATGTTTTTGCGGATCAGCAGTTAGTCGATTCTCAAGCGCGTCTGCTCATGCGATTTTGGGAAGCGGGAGCAGCTATAAGCCATAAGTGGGGGTGGTTTAATGGCTATGGCGGTGTTATCGCAATGAGGTCTAGATGGAAAATGGACCATATATTTTCCGGTCATTATTTATTTAAACAACAAAATCCCGTAGGCTTGTTAGTCGGAATTACGTTATCTAATAGTTCAAAAGCTGCTATTAATTTTGAATGGAGAGGATTTTCGGAAAACGCTTCCTCGATTGCTGCAGAAGTCCGCTTTTGATTTTGCCGAATATATTCGGATCGCCTATAATTCCTTGTTCTTTTTTGAACACAAGTAGGATCCGAATGAACCGTTCTTATATTTTTTGCGCTGCACTCCTTATTGGAACAGCGCTGTCTTCCGAAACCCCTTTTATTTCTCAAACAATTGACGTTCAAACGAATGAGAAAAAACAGCAAGTGGATATGGATGCGTTAAGTCGTTGGTTGCAAGATAAACGTATGATCTCGTTAAAAGAGGTTGGCGGTGATTTGTCGATCAGCGGTGAGGTTAGAACTGAATGCCAGCTGACAAATGAAAAAATGAAAGCTCAGGGAACCTCTGAATTTATTGCGCAAAGAGGGGTTAGCTCAATTGCACAACGCCCTACTCTAGCGTGGGATTCTGAATTTAATTTAATGCTTGATTATCGCACGGATAGAACCTGGACGGCCGTTAAATTGGAGTTTGACAATGACATGGGAACTCGTAGCGGCACTGTCAATCGGATTAAATTAGAAAAGGCTTATTTTGGTGGACGTCTGGTTGCGGGAGATACTTTTACATGGGATGCCGAACTTGGCCGACGTTACCTGATTAATGTTTTCGATTCCAAAGTAGAATTTGGTTCGTTATTTGATGGTGTATTATTCCGATTTGGAAAGGCTTTTCAAGATATTGGAGATTTTTATGCTAACCTAGCATCATTTTTAATTGATGATCGTTTTAACCATTATGGCGAAGCTTTGGAAATAGGCGCTCTGCGCATTGCGAATATCGGATTAAACATGAAATATTCGATTATTAATTGGTATAAACCATATCCCCCTGCTCAAGTGCCACAGCGTTGGAGATTTTTGGTCAATCAATTCCAAACTTATTATCAATTTTATCCTGAATGGATTGGTAAACGCTTTGTTAAAATTTATTCCGCAGGTCTAATTAATTCTCTAGCTCAACGCGTTGAGCAAACCGGATACACTAAACAAAATTTAGGTTGGTATGCGGGTGTGACAATGGGATTGGTAAAAAAGATGGGTGATTGGTCTATCGATGTTAACTATCAGTGGGTTCAAGCTCAAACAATCCCTGATAGTGATATGATAGGGATTGGCCGTGGTAACACCGCTGGAGTGGGTTTTTACACAATGAATATCGACGGTAGTGGCGGTCCTACAACGGAAGCAACGGCGACGGGAAGCGGTAACTACAAAGGATTTGAAATCGAGGCATTATACGCTTTTACTGATAATCTAACTGTGCTGCAAAATCTAAAAATGTCCAATACCCTCAATACCAATATCGGACCCGACCTGAAGTACAAACAGTGGGAACTTGAGTTCATCTACGCATTCTAATCTTTTGCAAAATTCAATGTGATCTTCTTCTGATACCATCGGAAGAAGATTGCATTTTTGAGGATTCTTTCTTTAGTTCCATGGGCAAACACAACATCTAACTGATGTTCTGTCAATATTTTCTTGTAGTTAAAAGCAATGCGATCGCTATTTTCTTGAGGCTTAATAAATAAACAAGCGGTTCTCCCCTGTTCATGAAGTTGCGCTATAGAGTAAAGAACCGATTCCAAATCGCTTTGGCTTGCGAGTTCTGGCGGGACGATTTGAATCGCATCAAACCATCCATTAATCCAAGGAAAAGCTTTTAAAAATGGTGTTGGAATGAGGATGTTTAACTTATCAAAACAAGAAAAGAGCAAGATTGCATCTAGCCATGAATTGCTGCGTAATATGACAACGCTTCGATTGGTGGGAACGGGAGCGACAATGATTAGCTTGCGAAATCTTTTTAAGATTTTTTTTATAAAAAATGGAAATAGTAGTGATGAAAATCGACCGGTAATAACTAGGTTGAAAAAAAATGTAATAACACTCATTGCTAAAAATCCGGTTTCTGCAGATAAGCCTAGCTCCTCACTGATAAAATATAGAAAAAATGAAGCTGCTAAAACACCAACAAAGCTGAAAAAATTAGCGGTGGCGATAATTTGCCCCCGTTTTTCATCCGGACTGTTGACCTGAATAAACGAATCAAAAGGGATGAGATACGCTCCCCCCATGATGCCGAGGAGCATGAGATTGATAATGGTTGCAATAAGGGATGAAGCGAAAAGGTAAAGGGACAGAAAGAAAATCGAAATGAAAAAACCGGTTATGCACGACAATCCAGGTTCGACTTTATCCTTAGACAGTTGTCCTGCTAATACTGCGCCAATCGCTATTCCTACTGCAATGGCCAAAAAGAGGTACCCACCGCCCACTTCGCTAAGACCTAAAGATTGCATGGCAAAAGGGATGATATTCAGTTGAGAAAAAGCTCCAATAAAAAGGAAAAATGACGATCCTGACATAGCGGGAAGCAAATGAGGAACTTTCCAACTAGCCTTTAGCGTTTGGTAGATTTCATATAGGAAAAATGGGTTGATTTTTTTAGTGGAGTTTTGGGGTGCGGTTCTGGAAATGCCAAGGCTCGTGATTAATCCGACAATAGCTACGACAATGCAAAATACAGCCTCGATGGCAAAATTCTTGTCGGTGATGTCTGCGATAAAAGATGCTAAAAAAGTACCGAGAATGATGGCCAAATATGTGAAGGAGGTCATTGATCCATTGGCCTTGGAAACCATTTTATTTTCAACTAACTCGGGGATGATCCCGTATTTAGAAGGTCCAAACAGAGCGCTTTGCGTTGCCATGAGAAAAAGGGCAGTGAAAGCGCCTATTTCAGATTCGAGAAGTACCGCGCCGAGTCCGAAGGTCATGATGGAAACCTCCATGACTTTGGTATATACAATGATAGTTCTCTTACTCCAGCGGTCGGCTAATATCCCAGCTCCTGATGAGAAAAGTAAGAATGGAACTACAAAAATCCCGCCAGCGAGCGACAAAATTGTATTTGCAGAGGCAGGTCCTTGTGCGTTAATTAATAAATAAATAACGAGTAATTTAAATATATTATCATTTAATGCCCCCAGGAATTGAGTTGCATTTAATAGATAAAATGATCGATAGTCTGTCTTGTTAAACCAACGCAAAATGCTACCATTAGATTATATCTTTAGGTTATCCTACCTAAAGGATTGCTTTCACGAAGTATATTTTGCCACAATCGGATTGGAATGTCCAAGACAGAACCGCTTCTTTTCCACAGTCACCTTTTTCAGACGCTTGTAAAGCAGCTTTACAAGCAGATTGAAAATGATCGGTCAAGCTTGTTTGAGCCGCCTCTTATCTTGATACCCAACCACATCATGAAAGAATGGATTTTACTGCAATGCGTTAACAATGCCCCTGAACAGTCTCTTATTGGATGGGAATTTGCCACTTGGCAACAAGGAATTTCTTTATTAGCTGGAGCTTTGCCAATTCCAACTAGAACAGAATTGATGTCAGCACTGTGGCTCTGTGCGCGGCAGTCCCCCCCTCCGCAGTGGCAGCCCTTTTTGGTTTCGGAAAAAAAAACAGCAGCGCTTGTAGAAAAGTTCGCCTCGCTTTTTTATGACTACAGCTTATATGGGCTGCCAAAGGCAGTTCATTGGCAAATTGAATTCTTTAACCAAATTTTTGAACAATATTCATGGAAGCCTTTTTACCAAATCTTAAGTGAGGCTGACATCGAACGTAAGGGGGCAGTGTATCTATTTGGCATCGATTGGGTGCCCCCTGCTGCAATGCAATTTTTTTTAAGGCATCCCAAATGTAGAATATTTAGATTCTCTCCTACGGCGATGTTTTGGGAGGATGTGCGTTCTGCCAGAGAACAAAAGAGTTTGATAAAACAAGCAAAGAAAAAAAATGGAGCTTCTGCGCAAATTGATTTTTTTGATTCTTTGCTTCGCGAATCACATCCCTTGTTATCGAATTGGGGAGTTCTGGGACGCAAAATGGCTTGCCTTTTGAAAGATCTAGAACCCGTTGAAAATTATCAATTATTAGAAGATCCACACACTTTGTTGCATCGATTGCAGACAGACGTATTGACTATGCAAGCTGAAACTAAGTGCTGGGATCGATCTATTCGAGTCATTCGAACGGGGGTATCGAAACTGCGAGAAGTGGAAGCATTACGTGATGAGATACTGCATTGCGCAGAGCGAGGGATTTTATTTTCTGATATTAGGGTATATGCTCCAGATATTACGATTTATGCATCATTGATAGCTTTTATTTTTAAAGATATTCCATTTCGGGTAGCCGGGGTAGATTTAGCTCGGCAAAGCTGTTATTTTCAAGCATTTGAACGATTATGCGCCTTGGTTTATGGACGTTGGGAAGTATCAGAATGGGAATCCTTATTATTCAATCGCGCTTTTACTGATAAACAGCGATGGCAAGTTGACGATATTGATCAAATACGCGCTTGGATTTCTCAAGGAAAAATTCGGTGGGGGCTGGATACTGCGCATCAATCAGAAATTATGCAGTCTACTGTTGGAGAGTCGGCTGGGGGGGTGGGCACTTGGGATAGTGGATTTGATAAACTCATCGACTCTTTAGTCTTTTTTACGCCCGAACAAGACCTTTTGCTGAGTCGGGGAGATGCAGATTTATTTCAAGCCTTCTATCAAATTTTTACTGACTTGAAGACCCTTTTGATGTCGTGGAAGGCTGAGCGCTCTTTAGAACAGTGGGCACAGCAAATCGAGCATCTCCTCAGTCGCTTTTTATTAGCAGATAACTCGGATGAAGATAGCGCTGCTAAAAATTTATTTGCAAAAGCTCTAGAAACTCTTCGTAAAACGCATGAAAAAGTAAATGGGTTGTTTTCTTTTGCGTTTGTGCAAAAATGCCTTTTTCAAGCCTCTAAATCAGAAGTTAACTCTTCGCAACTCCATGGCGTTCGTTTTGCTTCTTTAGAAAATGGAGCCATGCTACCCGCTCGAGCTCTATTTTTTCTGGGAATGGATGAAGAAAGTTTTCCGAGAACCTCTGGTGTGTCTTCTTTGCATTTACTTAAAAAAGAAGGGGTATTTTTCCCTCAAAATGCAGATATAGATCGCTATTTGTTTTTGCAAGCTTTGCTATCTGCTCAGACTCAAATTACCTTTTTGTACGGCCATATTTCTTCAAAGGATGGAAAATTTATTAGTCCATCATTGTTATTACAAGAACTTTTGGATTATTTAAATGATGGTACGAGCGATGTAAGTGATGAAAAAAACGACGGCCGTCTACAGATGTCTGTGGAGGCTTTGATTGAAACAGTCTTACCGACCGGCATTGCACACCTAGAATCTAGTTCTTTATATGTTAGCCCTTTGAAGCAACCTCGGGCACCGAGTCCCGATCATGTGGTGTCGGTTAATGCATTGAATAAATGGATTAAAAACCCTTTTGAATATTTTTTAAAAAATATAGCCGGATTGTCATTTAAAGAACGGGTTTGTTCTATTTGGGAGGAATTTGAGTTTTCATATTTAACGCAATATTTAGTATTGTCTCAGAATCTTGCTAAACCCATTGAGCAAGTGCTTGAGCGATTTACTTTTCCTCCGGGGATTATTGGAACAAAGTTAAGACGAGAATTATTAGACAGCGCTCAAAATATGCAAACGCATCTTCAGGAATGGCAAATTGCCCATATTCAGCAAATAGCCTTGCAAGAAAGTTGCACGGGTTCAAGACAGGTTTTAAAAGAGCGTTTAGAGGTTGAGCCAATTGTTGTGCAATGTGGAGACGTTCAAGTACGATTGATTGGTGAGGTTTATCCCGTGTCTTTGCAAGGCCCCTTGGTTTTGGGAGATGGTTCTTTTAAGGCAATAGTGCATCGTTGGCCTGAATTATTAGTAGCGATGATTGCTACTGGAACCAATTCGATATATTTATTGCGCGAGGGAACCAAACTATGCGTCAAAGATCCTTTAGGTGCCCTCACGCCCCTTCTTGAGCTGTATTTGCAATATGGGAATTCAACTCCATTTTGGCATAAAGATTGGATTTTGATGATGTTGAGCGATGCAGCTTCTGATTTCGAGACTTGCGATGAGATATTGCAGTGGGTTTTGAAAAGAAGCCCCCATTTAGATCTTGAATTAGAACGACGGGATTGGGCGCCATTATTGCGCATTGCTTTTGAGCCTTTAATCGCTATATACGAAGGAGAAAATGATGCAGACATTTGATTGTTTGTCTCCAAAGACTCCTTTATTAGGACCTCATTTTATTGAGGCTTCAGCAGGTACTGGAAAAACTTTCGCCATTGAGCATATTGTCGCTAGGTTGCTGCTGCATGAAGATCCTGCATTTGATATTGAACAAATTCTGGTGGTTACTTTTACGCGTGCTGCGACAAGGGAGCTTAAGTTGCGCATTCGCACAAATTTAGAGCAGGTAAAAAAAGCGTTGAAAGAGCGCATTTCTCGTTGGGATTATCTAGAAGCGCATCTCGATTCTTCAAACTCTTTGAAAAAGATTGAAGATGCTATCGCCAGTTTCGACCAAGCGCAGATTTTTACTATTCATTCATTTTGTTATCGAATGATCCAGGAATATGCGTTTGAAGCCGGATTGGGTTTTGACGTTCAGGAGAAAAGCCCCATTCATACATTGGACTTAGCATTGAGAGATTTTTTTGAAGTAAAACTATCCGAAGATATCGTTTCGGTCGAGCAAATAAAACTACTCACTAAGCGAAATAATATGGAACAACTAGCGCGTAAATTAAAAAATCCCCCAGAAAATTCCGCGTCTTTTCCATTTTTTGAAACTGCACAACGTTTCCGCGAGGCGCTGTCAATCTGGCAGTTGGATTTTGAACGATTACAAGAAGATGTTCAACGTCTTGCGCCCAATTACAAAAAAATGCGCAATGATTTTCGGATCCTTCCTCAGTTACAAGCGCTTGTTGCGCATGATCTGCATCCGTTGGTTGGTGAAAACGGATCTTTGTTGAAATTTTTTTCTCCAGAAAATCGAAAAGTCAGAGCAAAAGATGTAATGCAATTGAATTATCCGGGTTTTTTTGAGTGGGCACATCAACATTTGACACCTATTGTATTGGAAGCCTGTGACCCTATATGTATCTTACAGACGTTGCAAAGTCATTGGAAGCCGATATTTGATCGTGTTTCTTTAGCTGAAGAAATGTTTGGTTCTAATGCGCTGTTACAAACTATGCGCCAAGCATTGAAAATGTCGGATTTTTGTAGTGCTGTGCAAAATAAATATCAAGCGGCTTTGATCGATGAATTTCAAGATACTGACCCAATTCAATGGGATATTTTCCAAACATTGTTTTTGCGACCAAACAATCCTTTGTATTTAGTCGGCGATCCAAAACAATCTATTTATCGATTTCGAAATGCAGATCTATATACTTATCTCAAAGCTCAAGAATCCTTTACAGAAGACCAACGCTATCATTTAGATACGAATTACCGCTCATCAAAGCAAATGATCAGCACTTTGAATCGCTTATTTCATCGGCAGTGGTTGAGATTGCCTAAGCAAGGTACCTGTTTGCCTTATTATCCTGTAAATGCAGGATTGGGGGAAGGGGAATCGTTTAACGATGACAAAGGGGCTTTGCATTGTTTCCAATATGAGAATTTAGACGATAGCTATCGTTATGTTGCTCGTGAAATCCAAAGACTTGATATTGATTTGGATAAGGTTGCTATTTTAGTGAAAGATCACCGTTCGGCAACTGAGATACAGCAAGTACTGGCACAGGCGAATATCCGCTGTGTAGCAAAAAATCAAGAGCCTATTTTTAATACTTTGGCATACGAAGTAGTCTGCGAAGTTTTGGAGGCTTTATTAAATCCGAAAGATTTGGGGAAGGCGAAAGCTGTATTGGTTGGACCATTGGCAGGTCTTACAGTAGATGAAATAAAAAATGTGACACATTCTCCTTTTCTATTCTTACGAGAACAGTTAGAAGCTCTGGGCTTCGCCCGTTTTTGCCAATTATTTTGGACCTATCGCTTGGGAAAACGGGAAGTTCGAGATGAGGCAGCCTCTTATGGCCTTGAGTTTTACTTAGATTTCTTGCACTTGTTGGAACTCTTACTTATTTTTGAGCAAAAGAAAGGATTTTCTCTGTCGTCGGCATTGGATTATCTAAGTTTATTGCAACAGGCTGAATCAGAGGATGTTATTTTAAGAAGACGCGAATCTAACGGGGGCGTGCAAATTATGACTATGCATGTGAGCAAAGGTCTTGAATTTGATGTTGTCTTTGCGCTTGGGCTCGCGTCGCGAACTCCTTTTAGTGATGAAGAAGAAAATGCAGAAAAGCTTAGGCAGCTTTATGTGGCTATGACTAGAGCCAAACGACGCCTTTACATCCCCTCGCCGCTAGGTCAAACAGCAGCTCGTCAAGGAACAGCATCACCATTAGAATTGTTTACTCAGGTAGCGCAAAATTGGAAAACAGAATTGATTGAGCAAGAAAGTTTCACCATTGAGACAGTGGAAAAGGGTATCGACCTGATTCCATCGATGGACCTCGAGCCGGTGCTAACTCCGCCTTCTCTTTGCGCCTTGCAGGTTCATCCAGCCCATATATTATCGTTTTCTGCTATGGCACCTGATGCGGTTCGAGACCTATTGGACCCATTGGCAGATCCAAATGGTGTATATACAATTCATAATTTTCCGAGAGGTGCCGAAGTGGGGGTTGCAATTCACTCTATTTTCGAACAGCTTTTTCAATCTCGAGAGCCAGTGCGCAAGATTGTAGAAAATCAATTGACCTCAACCTCTTTAGCTCCGTGGATCAATGCTGTAATTCAGATGGTCGAAGACACTATGAGCTACCCGCTTATGCCGCATTTTTGTTTGAATGATGTGAATCGCAATAAAGTTCTGGTGGAAGCGGAGTTTATGTTTACGCGCGGTAATGATCGAGTAAAAGGGTTCATTGATTTAATTTTTGAGCATGAAAAGCAGCTTTACATTGTCGATTGGAAGACCAATTGGCTTGGCGAGAGTGCTTTATATTACACAGATGAAAAAATGACAGAGACAATTAGAGCGCATTCTTACGATCTTCAAGCCAAACTCTATGCTGAAAGTTTGCGGCGCGCGTTTCCTGGAGTTTCGTTGGGAGGAGCGTTTTATATATTTGTACGAGCGCCTTCTGCTGTGTTGTTAAAGGAAGGGCAATGGCTGAGTTAGAAACAATCATAGCACAACGTCTTTTGCGACGAGCGAACCTCGCATGTGAAATAGAGTTGCAAGATTTGTTAGCTCAAGTACTTAAATCCGCAATAGAAGGTTCTTTGAATATTTCACAGGATTTGCTATCTAAAATTCCAAGCGCATTATGGAGTGATGGTAGCGACGGAAATAAGCCCTTTGTTATTCATGAGGGTAAGCTGTATCTGCAAAAAAATTGGGAAATAGAACGTCGAACCTTGAAGAAAATCGATGAACTGAGATCTCGTGCAGTGCCTTCAGTAAGTGTCGAGACGGTGTATCAAAATAGCTTGCATCTGTTTAAAAATGTCTTGCAACCAGCTCAAAATCAAGCGTTACAACAACTCTTTTATGAATCATTTGGGATATTGACAGGTGGACCGGGAACGGGCAAAACTTACACTGCAAGTCGCTTGATCTATTTGTTAGGCTCTTCATCATCGAAGCCGTTTAGAGTCGCCATTGCTGCCCCTACGGGTAAAGCGGCGGCTCATTTTGAAAGTTCATTAAAAAGCATTTCTGATTTGCCTGAGAATTTAACTTTAATTTCGACTACCCTGCATCGCCTATTGCATTTGTCGCCTAATGTAAATCGCTTTACATCAACACAAACAATAGATGCTGATTTGGTGATTGTAGATGAGGCTTCTATGCTGGATCTTTCGCTGCTGCTTCATTTATTATTGGCTATTGGACCCCAAACCCGGTTGTTGCTTTTGGGGGATCCAGATCAACTTCCTCCAGTGGAATCTGCAAGTTTATTTCCTCGCCTAGCAAAGCTTTACGGCCATAAATTAGAACGCTCAATGCGAATGGGAGATCAAGATCTTGTTTCATTGGCTCAGGCGATCAATCGATCGGATAGAGCATGGTTATTGCGATGGTTAGCAGAACATCCCATAAATTTGGATATTTCCGTGACTGGTAGGGATAAATTGGTGGCTTGGCTTTACCAGTTATTGCCAAATCCTTTATTCGAACAATATCCAGATCCAGTAGCCTGTTTAGCGGTGCAAAAAAAAATACGTGTTTTAGGAGGATTGCGGCAGGGACCATTAGGTATCGATGAATTAAATCGTTTGTTATTGGAACAGTATCTTGCGGCAGGCAGAGAATGGATGGCAATACCCATTTTAATCGCCAAAAATGATCAGCGTCAAAATCTTTTTAACGGCACTTCGGGTGTGTTGATCCGTAGAAAAGGGCATCGGTTTGGTAAAGCCTATTTTGAGGGAAGAGAGCCGATTTCGGAAATGGCATTACCTCATTTTGAAACGGCATTTTGTATTTCGGTTCATAAAAGTCAAGGAAGTGAATTTGAAGAAGTGATAGCTTTTTTTCAACCCGGAAGTGAACGTTTTGGTAAAGAAGCTTTGTATACAGCCGTAACTAGAGCGAAACAAAAAGCTTCTTTAGTGATTAACGAAGAGACTTTGCAAAACATGTTTCGAAGTGAAGGGATCTAAAGATCCCTTCTAATTTAAATGCGAGCACTTAAACGGGCTTTTGTGCGAGATGCTTTGTTTACTTTGAAAACACCAGTTTTAACTCCACGATCCATTAAGCTAAATACGTCATTGAGCTTGGATTGAACGGAGCTTGCCTCTTCTTTTGTAGCCAGAGCTTGTTCAAAGCCGCGGATTGCGGTCAAAACTTTTGCTCTATATGAGCGATTAGATAGACGGCGTTTTTCGTTCTGTAACGCTCTTTTTTGAGCGGAAGGACGTTTTGTTTTTGCAGTTTTTTTATTGGCAGCTTTAGGTTGGGCCATAGTTCCCCTTAAGAGTTTCAAAAGGCAACACTATAGTCGTTTCAGGGAAAAACGACAAGAAAAATCCCCTTAAATATCTTCGGATCTTGAATCATTTTCGATATTATAGTTAAAATTGGCGAGCATGGGATTCAGTCAATATTCTAAATCTTGTGTTTTTTTTCAGATGACGCTGCCTGAAACCGGCAGTTACAAACGGATTTTAATCTTATTTTTTGAGATTTTGGCAACAATTCCTCTTGCATTGATTGTTAAGTGTTTACGTACGTTTAGTCGCGCGATGGCGTTGTTGCTGGCAAGTAGCTTTGTGGTTTTGAGCGGCTCGCTTTCTTCGACAGCGAGAACTTTCTTTATTCAAAGAGTTCAATCTCTTGCAGTAGACGTGGCTGATTGGCTTTTATGGCCATTTTCCGTAGTGGTGTGCTTGTGCCGGCTATTGCTTGCAGCGATTATTCATCCGATTCTTTACTGTGATTCGGCTGCAAATCTGGCAGATCCCTCAAACCCGCAAAGTTAACTCCAGCTGATTCTATCGCTTTTCTGCCGCTTTTTCCATGAGCCAAAATAAAAACAATCCAAACGGCTCTAAAATCCATTTTAAAACATGTTCTTGAATCATGCCCCGTTTCTGGGCCTTTGTTGCTTGAAATTGCAATTCCAAAGCTCGAAAATTTTGCATGACGAGTTGATAAGTGGAAAATTGGACCGTGAGCTTGGCCCTATGGATTAGGTCTCCGTGGAAATAAAGCATTCCAATGCGAGCTTTTGTCACAATTTGCTCTGGAAGATGCTCTGGTTTCCAGTCTATGCAAGTTAATATTTGAGGGGAATTGAGAGCGATCGGAAGGCGCTTGCCTCTGAAATTTCTTTGAGTATCGTAAAACATTTCAAATTGGTCGTAAAAAAAGGGCTTTTCTTGTTTTCGAAGCGTTGCGTAATAGCATGTTGAATTGCGAATCAATTTCTCAGCTGGTTTCAGCATTTTTCGGTTATACAGATGGTCGTCGAGAATCCAGACGATTTTATAACCAAGCTTTTCGTAATCGTGGATTCGGCTCTGCGCTTCATGCGGGCTCATGAGTGAACATTGGATTTCAAAGATAATTTTTGCTGGCTTCCACAGCACATCTGCTACTCGATTGACCTCTAAAAACGGATATTCGATAAAGGCTTCCCCGGGCGGTAGCATCGCTTGTATAAATAATTGGGCTAGCATGTGGTCTTCGCTCTTGCTATACAAGCGGCAGGTAGGAGATTTTCCTAAGTGGTAATAATGAGGGACGCGAAAAGGCCCTTTTCTAACTTGGACGGGCGATTTGCAACCTGCACAGCGATAAATTTTTTTTTCTTTTGCCTCAGCTGCATAGACGAGACGGGCTTCATCTAGTGCGTAAAGAGCCATTGAGACTTGCTTTTTATGTTGAAGATTATATGATGTTGACAGAAAGGGTGGGTTCTGTCCAGACTATTTTAGTCTTTTTGTTCAAATTTGCCACCCGACCCCTTGTTTAGGAGACCATGAACGCTACTACATCTTTTAGCAACCCACAGCATCAGCAAAAAATCGAAGAACTCGTTGCTATCGCAAAAGAGCAGGGATTTCTCACATATGAAGAGATCAATGACATCCTTCCCATGACTTTTGATTCCCCGGAGCAGATCGATCAAGTTTTGATCTATCTGAGCGGAATGGACATTCAGATTCTCAATCAGGCTGAAGTCGAAAGACAAAAAGAAAGAAAAAAAGAAGCGAAAGAGCTTGAAGGACTCCCTAAGCGCACCGAAGGTACGTCAGACGATCCCGTTCGAATGTACCTTAAGGAAATGGGATCCGTTCCTCTTTTAACTCGAGAAGAAGAAGTCGAAATTTCAAAGAGAATCGAAAAAGCTCAAATTCAAATTGAAAAAATTATTATGAGGTTTCGGTATTCAATTCGTGAAGCAATTTCGATTTCTCATTATTTAATTACAGGTAAAGAGCGATTCGACAAGATCATTTCAGAGAAAGAAGTGGCTGATAAGGGACAATTTCTCGCTCTGCTCCCTAGGCTGTCGGAGTTAATGAGAAAAGAGGATCAGCTATTTGAGGAATTGTTGGTGCGTTCTCGAGAACAGAGTCTAAAAAAAGAAGAGCGTGCGGACCTGTTAGAAAATATTGAAAAATCTCGCATCCGATCCCAGGCTTATTTGCGTAGATTTTGTTGCCGCCATAATGTGATTGAAGATTTTGGCGAGATGATTTTGTCTGGTTACGATCGTTTTTTATTTTTGGAAAAAGAAATTCAAGAATTAACCCCAAGAGCTGAAAAAAATAAATTTGCCGCTGCAAAATTAGCTGCAGCTAAACGCAAATTGTATAAACGCGAATTGGCTGCTGGACGTAATTTAGAAGAATTTAAGAAAGATGTTCGCATGCTTCAGCGATGGATGGATAAAAGCCAGGAAGCAAAGCGCGAGATGGTTGAATCGAACTTGCGTTTAGTAATATCGATCGCTAAAAAATATACAAACCGCGGACTTTCATTCCTCGACCTCATACAAGAGGGAAATATGGGGCTTATGAAGGCGGTCGAAAAATTTGAATATCGCCGTGGATATAAATTTTCTACATATGCAACGTGGTGGATTCGTCAAGCTGTAACAAGGGCGATTGCTGATCAGGCTCGTACAATTCGTATTCCCGTACACATGATTGAAACGATCAATAAAGTGTTGCGTGGCGCTAAAAAGTTGATGATGGAAACTGGGCGGGAACCGACTCCAGAAGAGTTGGCCAATGAACTTGGACTCACTCCAGAACGGGTACGGGAAATTTATAAAATCGCTCAGCACCCCATTTCACTGCAGGCTGAGGTTGGAGATGGCGGAGAAAGTCAATTTGGCGATTTCTTGGAAGATACAGCTATAGAGTCCCCTGCTGAAGCGACTGGTTATGCTATTTTAAAAGATAAAATGGGAGAAGTTCTTTCGACTTTAACGGATCGGGAGAGGACTGTCCTTATTGAACGCTTTGGGTTATTGGATGGCAAACCTAAAACTTTAGAGGAAGTGGGTGTGCGATTTAAGGTAACGCGCGAGCGGGTTCGTCAAATTGAGGCAAAAGCTTTGCGAAAAATGCGGCATCCTACTCGTTCTAAGCAACTCCAGGCATTCCTCGACTTGCTTGAAGGCGAGTAGAGGAGCGCTTTCAAACAAAGAGTTTCTAGATCGGAATATGGTCGGGACTTCGATTGCTACAAAATCTCTCAGTAACGAACTTTTTGTAAATCTACAGCAACTTCAAGACGGGCGCAAAATTAGCTAATCTGATAAAAGATAATGTCTGCGGTTAAGGGGAATTTGGAGCGTATCGGATTCGAACCGATGGCCTCAACAATGCCATTGTTGCGCTCTACCAACTGAGCTAACGCCCCTTATGGGTTACAATTCTATGCACACACTGCATTAAGATCAAGGTGGGATATGTTTTTTGATCAGATCACTGCTGGCGCTCCTGACCCAGTCTTTGGGTGGTTGTCTGCCTATAAAAATGATTCACGTCTTCAAAAAATCAATTTAATTGTTGGCTCATATAAAAATGATGCCTTGCAAAGCCCTGTGCTGCCGTCTGTGCAAAAGGCTCAAGCTACTGTTGGCATTGTTGCTGATTATTTGCCTATCGATGGTTTGGAAGAGTTTTATGAGCAAATTGGTCATTTATGTTTTGGTTCTGTGCTTTGGAATCGAGCTAGAGAACGGATTTATGCAGGCCAAGCTGTTGGGGGAACGGGAGCTTTACGAGTAGGCGCGGAATTTTTAAAACAAGAACTAGGGTCTCATTTTGCGCTACCTTCTCCTACTTGGCCAACGCATCATTCTCTTACAATGAGGGTGGGAGGCATGGTGCATGTTTTGCCCTACTATAATCATTCTCTGCATGGCATTGATCGCGCGGCTTATTTTCAAGCTTTGGAAAAATTGCCAGCTAAAACAACTGTTCTTTTTCATGCATGTTGCCATAATCCAACAGGTTGCGATTTGCCTTTGGCGGTATGGAAAGAAATTTCAGATTTATGTAAGGCTAAACAGCTCTTCCCATTTTTTGATTTTGCTTATCAGGGCTTTGGCGATGGAATTGATGAAGATGCAGCGGCTGTGCGTTTATTTTTGGAGCAAGAACATGAAATGCTGGTGGCTTATTCATGTTCTAAAAACTTTAGTTTGTATTCAGAAAGGGTTGGGGCTTTGTTTATCGTGTCTTCAAATTCTCAGATGAAACAAAATATTGGCAGTCAGGTTCGTAGGATTATGCGCAATCTTTACTCAAACCCTCCAGCGCATGGGGCAAAAATCGCTACTGCGATTTTGACCAACAAAGAGCTAACTTGTATGTGGCGTGCGGATTTGGCGAATATGCGTAGTACGATAGAACATAAAAGACGAAACTTGGCTGAAGCATTGCATCGACATTCGCAAAAAAACGATTTTCGGTTTATTCTCGATCACAAAGGTATGTTTTCGTATTTAGATTTGACAGCTGAGCAGGTAGCTAAACTGATTACTGAATATGGGATTTATACATTAGACAGCGGACGAATTAATATTGCTGGATTAAATTCTGATAATTTTGAATATTTTATCCGCGCTATAACTGAGGTGTGTGAGTTGTGAAGCGTTTCTTTTTTGTGTTACCTTTGACTTTGTTGGCTTTGGTTAGTCTTCCGGATGCAGCTTCAGATTGGGTGAGAGCTAGAGTAGCTGCGGTGGTCGGACCAATGAGTGAGTGGCGACATCGCAATGAAAGTGGTGAGCTGCAAAATTTGCAATTAGAAAATTATCAGCTTCGTTCTCAACTGGACTTGGTATACGATTGGTTAAGTAATGAAAAGCGCATTTCAGGACAAGCTGACCTATTGAAATCTTTGCAGGCCGTCGTGCCAGATGCGGCACTAGTGAGACGCGGTGCGGAAATGAAAAGCATGTTGCAATCTTTGGCTATCGCTGCCCCGGCTCGCATTTTATATCGTGATCCAAGTTCATGGAGTAGCAGTTGCTGGATTAATATTGGCGAAGAAAATAACCGCGCTCTAGGACAAAAAATCATCTCAAAAAATAGTCCTGTTGTTTCGGGGAATGCTTTAGTAGGTATTGTTGAATTTGTGGGTCAAACTCAGTCTCGAGTTCGCTTCATTACCGATTCCGGTTTAAAAACGGCGGTGCGAGCTGTTCGAGGGAGTGTGTTAGAGCGCGAATTGGGGTTGAGTTTGGACTCTTTGCTCTATCAGCTCAAACGACATAGAGATTATAAAACACATCCTATCGTGCAGGAATTGCTCCAGTTTCAGGTGCGGTTACCCGTGCAATTTCAAGATGGCTATTTTGCTAAGGGTGAAGTCATGGGTAGTAGCTCCACATATCAAAGAAGTTTGTCATTAGAGTTGAAAGGCATTGGGTTCAATTGCGATATTTCAGATGCAGAAGGATCTTCTCGAGATTTGAGAGATCGTTCTGTTTTGCGGCCTGGAGACCTTTTGATTACTTCGGGATTAGATGGAGTTTTTCCTCCAGGGCTTCGGGTTGGTACGGTTACCAAGGTGGAAGCTCTTCAGGAAGGGGCTTATTTTTATAATTTGAAAGCTCAGCCTTCGGCAGTAAATATGGCAGATTTATCTTCGGTTTATGTTTTGCCTCCATTAACCACCGAGTAGTTTAAGAAAAATACGTTCATACCAGTCGGAATCTGCCTGAAAGACTTGTTCAAGCAATTGATCGTGCTGACTTGATATTTCTTGAGGCTCGAATACTTTTTGTATTTCATTAACGGTAATTTGAAGGCCGCACCGCATGAGATGTGCGGATGGATCTGTGTAAGGATCGGTTTTAGATCTCACTGTAAACCACAAGGGCTGTTTGAAGGGTAAAAAATCATAACCAACTGATGATCTATCTCCTAAATATCCGTTCGCCCGAGATAGCAGTGGATAAATGGGCGGGAAATCCTCGACGAAAACGATGCTTGGCGGCGCTTTTCCTTTCATGTATTCGAGTTCTGGTGCAAAGCGCATGACAGTATTAGGATGAACCTTGATTAATATATGGCGGTGATTTGGGACGTTTTGTATTAATTTTGGGTATGTTTCCCAAAACATGCCGCTGAGCTCTCCATCTTCCCAAGAAGGAGCGTAAAATAAAAATCTTCGGTTTCCAAATTGTTCAGTTAGTAATTTTTCGTAAAATTGACGATGTTTTTGAAAATACTGGTATCGATAATTGCCTATTTTAATGGTTGGAATTTGAATGTGTTTGGATGCGAGAACTTCGGCCATTTTGGGCCCGTAAATCAATAGAAAAAGCTCTTGATTAAGAGCTTCAAAGTATGAACGGGTCGCACCTTTATCGGAAAAACCGTGGGGAAGCCAGATTGTCTTCGTGCTAGGTGAGAGAAAAGGCAATGACCCCATTAGCAAGGTTTTGTTTTCACAACAAATAATAGTCTCCGGTAATTTCTCTTTTAAAGAGAATAAATCAGAATATATAATGTTCAAGTCTGGGTAAAATCGTTTGCATGAATCTACTATGTCCGGTTCGCAAATAATCAAGGGGCACTTTAATAAGGAGCAGAGAGGCGCTAAATGATCGATGTAGTGTGGTGAATGATTGAAAATCAGTCCGGCAAAACGCATAATGGATAGTATGTCGGATTGCGTTGATTTATGAAAGAGCTGGACGCTTGGTTTTTAAAGGATAAAAGATCCTTCCCTTGGCGTGAAGGGATTACCCCCTATCGCGTTTGGGTTTCTGAAGTCATGTTGCAGCAAACAAGAGCTGCTGTAGTTGGTCCTTATTTTAAAAAGTGGATGAGCCTTTTTCCTAGCGTTCAAGTTTTAGCTAACGCGCAAGTGGAAGCCGTGATTAAGGCGTGGGAAGGTCTGGGATATTACAGCAGAGCCCGCAATTTACACCGGGGTGCTCAACAAATTTTAAAAAATTTTAATGGAATCATTCCAGATCGCTATGATGCTTTGATCGAAATTGCAGGTTTAGGCCCCTATACTGCGGCTGCTATTTTAAGTTTTGGATTTCATCAAAAAATAGCTCCGGTAGATGGCAATGTGCTTCGCGTTATTAGTCGGTTATTTTGCCTTGAAGAAGATGTCGGAAGGGCTTCTGTTAAGAAAAAAATCAACGCGCTCGCAGAAGGATTATTAGATGATAAACAGCCATGGGTTACAGCCGAGGCATTGATTGAACTAGGAGCATCGCTTTGCACTCCTCGTCCCAAATGTGGAGCGTGCCCGATTCGTTTTCAATGTCAAGCTGCTTTACAACGAAAAGCTGATATATTGCCTATCAAAGCAGCATTGGCGCCAATCCAGGAACTAATACGCGGCGTTGCGGTACTTGAAGCTCAGGGCTCAGTGTTAGTGAAAAAAAATGAAAATGGGATAATCATGGCTGATTTGTATGAGTTTCCGTATTTTGAAGGAGTGATTTCTCCACGCAAAATGCAATCTGAGCTTGAAAGATTGGTACAGAACAAGGCACACTTAATTGGGAAGTTGTGTCAAGTAACACATTCTTTTACCAGATATAGGGCATCGCTCGCTGCATTTGCCTATAAACTGAGTGAAAGACCGGAAATCGCTGGGTATCATTGGGTGCCTGTAGAAAAAGTAAGGCTTTATCCGTTTTCTTCCGGACATAAAAAGATTTTATATAAGTGGCTGGCGCAGTTATGAACATTTTACATTTAGAGGCTTCTCCTGGATGGGGCGGGCAAGAAATGAGGATTCTTCTGGAGGCTGAGGGAATGCGGACCAGAGGGCATGACATCGTTTTAGGAGTTATGAAGGGGGGGCGTCTCATTGAGGAAGCTCGTAAAAAGGGCTTTATCGTCTACGAACTGAATTTCAAGCGAATTGCTTGGCCAATCTGTTTATTGCAGCTATTTTATATCATGTATAAGCACGGGATCGACCTTGTGAATACTCATTCTTCATTGGATAGTTGGATTGGAGGGATTGCGGCGCGGTTGGCGCGTAAAACGATCATTCGCACCAGGCATTTATCTACCCCGGTTCGGGCTGGCTTGAATAGTCGGATTGTATATGGGGCGTTGGCAGATTTTGTTATTACAACTTGTTCTGCGATCATGACTCCTATCTCGCGGCAATCCGGCAAAGCATTACCTTATTTTAGGTCTATTCCAACCGGAATAGATCCTTCGCGTGTTCAGGCAAGTGATGATGAAATATTAGCATTTCGTAAGCAATGGGGCTTAAAAGAGAGTGATTTTGTGATCGGCACGGCGTGTTTTATGCGCTCTTGGAAAGGTATTGATGATTTTTTAGAAGCCGCGGATCGATTGCGTGGAATTGTTCGATTGAAGTGGATGGTAATTGGCGGAGGGCATTCCGAGCGATTCATTCAACGGGCAAAAGAATTGCAACTCGATTCCATTGTACAGTTTACGGGGCATTTAGAGCGTCCGTTTCCGGCGATTGGCGCTTTAAATGTATTTGCTTTATTAAGTACGGCAAACGAGGGAGTGTCTCAGGCGATCTTGCAGGCGGCATTCCTCGGGAAGCCGTTGATTGCTACGGCAACGGGCGGCTTGGGAGAGATCTGTTTGGATGGAGAAACCGGATTTCAGGTACCTCCTTTTGCTCCATCTGCAGTTGCGGCACGAATAACAGAGTTATATGAAAATCATACACTAGGTGAGCGGTTTGGCAAAGCAGCTCATGCGCTTGTTCTTAGAAAATTTACTCTACAGCATATGCTCAATCTAACGGAAGAGATCTATGCTCAGATTTGTTAACTTAAAGGATGATATGGAATTGGGACTTAAAGATACGATTCTTCAAACTTATTTTTTGCATCAACGTAAAATCCATGCTTGGACCGCATTTGGCATTGGGTGTGCAGTTTTGACTATATCGTTTTTAACACATGAGCCTATTGCTCATAATTATATTGTGGCAAAAACGGATTTTCAACGTTGGAAGGACGCCCCTACAGATGAGACTTTAGCAGCGCAAATGAGAAAATCTGTGAAGAAAGTGCCTGGGCTAGAATTGGCTTTAGAGTCTGAAATTGCACAAACTTATCTTGCACAGGGACTTGCAGTATTTGGAATGCGAGATGCAGCTCGTTCTTTGGCGCGATTGCAAGAAGTGTCTCCTTTACATGCAGAATTTGCTGCTGCGACTTTATTGATTGAAACTGGAAAATTTCAGGAAGCTCTGGAAATTGCAGTCAGTTTAAAAGAGGAAATGGAATCGAAATTTGACAATGCATTATGGAAAGGGAGTCGAACAAAAGCAGGGTCTGCATTGTATGTTTGCAATTTGCTAAGAATTGCTTTTTTACAAAAACAGTTATCAAATCGAGCTGGAGAATTGGCGGCTTGGGAAGAGGTTAAGGGGTTGTTAGAAATGGATGGCACGCATTCGGTGGCTGCTCAGTTGCTGCAAAACAATTTTGGATCAGAACAATTTTCGTTGGCCGACTTTATTTCGCAAAGGGAACGAGCGATCGTATATCGCGATTAGTCGTGTTCCTCTCCTGATGTTGGAGGTGGAGTTTTTGGTGATTTGTTAGAATCGATTCCTTGGGCTTGCCGTAAATAATAATGATAAGAGGCTCCGGCCATCATTCCGACAAGCCCGAATAAGACAAAAGGAATGAAAATAGCAATGACGAGTTTGACTACACCCAATACCATTTGCGTATTGTTGTCTTGTCGGTAAGTGAATTGAGCTACTTGTTTGAGCAATAGTTCTATGTTCTTAGGCGATACAATTCCCCAAATTGCTCCGATTGCAGCAATCGTAATGGTCATTTTAGGGCCTGTAAAAAAATCAAACGCACTAGCTATAGCACCCGTAGCAAGAGCCAAAATCGTAAAAACTTCGGTAACGTGTTGCCGAGTAAATTGTTCGATCTCGTGAATGGACAGTCCCGATTGATACTTGTTGGCACTTTTTTTCTTATTCATAAATACTCCTCTTGTTTTCTTGTTTACCTCAATATAGAGTTCAGTGGCAATTATAAAATGTGTGCAAATCGCCCTTGATTAAAAAATGGTTGGGACCTGGAGGCGCTTTTGTTATGGATAGAGAGGTAGTCTTTCACTTTTTTTCCGCGATACTCTATAATGAACCCATTTTGGAATAGAGGCGGATTGTTGCAGCTGGGTAGAATTTTTAGTTTAGATTATTTACCATGGATGGGCGGAGGGATTGTGGGATTGGCTCTGTTGCCGATACCAGTTTTTTTGATGTTAGACCCGCCTGCTTGTTCTGTTGTTAAAGAGTCTAAGCCAGCCGTTACAAGCTCATTCGAGCTAAAATTGCCGTTGCGCGAGGCGATTTCCCCATTATGTACAGGAGGGGTAGATTCGCAAGTTGTGTTTTCCATAGATGTTCCGTGTCCATCTCAGAATGCCTGCTCTTCAAGATTAATGGTGCGATTATCGCAGAGCAAGCAAGTGAAAAAAGTGGATTTGCCTGTCAAACTAGATTTAGAATTTGGAGAAAACGGCGAGTTGACATTTGCTCCTACGCCATCTTTATTTTGGTTGGAAATCGATACTCAATCCAATGCCAAACTCATGTGTGCTGACACGGCAGGCATTGCCAGAGAAATGTTTCATTGGAAAGTGACGCCGCAAGAAGCTCCAGTGTTGTCGGCAGAGGAATTGCACAGCGGAACTCCTTTAAGAGAGTTAGCTGAAGGGCGCTGGTTAGGGCAAGATTTGTTTGAATTGCATTGCGGATATGGCGCTGTAGTACACCGATTGGAAATCGGAGTTGCACGTTCTATATTGAATCTGCAGTTTCATCAATGGCTATGTTATCAGGATGGAAAGTGGAAAACAATGGATTGCATGCCGGAAAATAATACAGGTTCATTAGCGAGAATTCGCAGAGTTAATGGTCGGGGATTAGAGTTGGAAGGCTGGGAAGACGGTTCTTATGTGCGCCTGATTTTGCCTCCAGTTACTCCGGCAATGGTTAAGACGAAAGGGGATGAATTGTTTTCTCAATTGCGAATACGTTCGGAAAAGCAAATTAGTTGTGTTTTAGATAAACAATGTTTGATTTTACGTCCTGGTGATTGGGTAATAAAATTAGATCAACGGTGGAAACTTCTTCGAAAAAAAGAAGAAAGGGAAGCTTTTGTAGACGGCGATATGTGCGGTGAGCTGTTTGTATTAGACCGCATTGAAGCTAAAGGTGTTTCCAAGAGTATCGCAGGTCGATATTTTAGCGAATCGCGAGCACAAATGGGTTTGATCGATTATGCTATGCCTGCTTCGAGAAATGCGCGCACCCATCAATTGGGGATAAAAAATAAAGGACGATGATAAAAACCTGCCAATGCTTGATTTTTTTGATTCCCTTATATCTCTATGGGGATTTGTCTGTTGCATCGGATGTGCATGTAGATCCAGTGATGGAAATCACAGAGGAGTTGTCTGGGCTTCGCAGTGAGCTTGCGCTGGCGTACGATCAAGCTAAATATGTAAAAAATGATGAAGAATTTGCTGGTCTTTTAACGAAAGTGCAGTTGTTAAGAGAGCGACTCACTGCTAAAGAAGAACAGTGGCGGAAATCTTCTGTACTAGAATCTAGTAGCGGCGATGAGCCCTATGCTCTTTGGGACATTGGAGATACAACAGTTGCTCAATTAGTTATGGAGTACGGCGCTGCAGATTACTTATATATCATTCCACCCGAACTATCGGCGATGAAAATCAGTCTTTTCACTAGTGTTCCGTTGCCAAGAGAATCGTGGAGTGAAATGATTGAGGCTATTTTATTTCATAATGGTGTGGGAGTTAAAAAGATCAATTCTTATGCTAAACAACTTTATATTCTTAAGTTAGATCCTTCAGCGATAGAAGGAATCGTAGATAGCGAAGAAAAGCTAGCTTTATTTTCCAACCACGCCCGTTTATTTTTTGTTTTATCGCCTCCTTCAGAACAACTCAAAGCAGTTCAAAGTTTTTTTGAGCGTTTTTCTGATCCTAAACAAACGATAATACAATCCATGGGGTCTAAAATCGTTTTAGTCTCCTCCAAAGAAACAGTAGATAAATTGCTTGGTTTATACCACGCGGTTTGGGAAGGCGATGGAGGAAAGGTTGTACGATTAGTTCCGTTGACCAAAATCCAGCCTGTAGAGGCAGAAAAAGTATTAAAAGCGGTTTTTGCTGATAGCGGGGCAAAAGGGCGTCCCACATTTTATGCTGCAGGAGCCGATGAACTGGTCGCGTTAACCATTCCACAAGGTTTGGTATTGGTTGGCGAAACTGAAACTGTTGAACGAGGCGAAAGAGTCTTATTAGAGTTAGAAAGCCAGCTTGAAGATCCCGGAGAAAAAGTCATTTATTGGTATGCGTGCAAACATTCTAACCCAGAGGATGTCGCAGATGTATTAGATAAAGTTTACGAATCTTTAATCGGTTCGGGGTTTGAAAAAAAACCGGAGGCTATTGTGCCGCAGCCGCCGACACCGCCTATGGAACCTCCTGCCAATCAAGTTTTCCCTCCAGCAAGTACTGCATATCAGCCGGTAATGCCCGCAAATGCCCCATTTATTCAACCAGGAACAATCGATAAGAAAGCAGAAAATGACTTTGGCCATTTTATTGTCGACAATAAGACTACTTCAATTTTAATGGTTGTTCGGCGTGAAGAATTGCCCAAAATTAAAAACTTGCTGCGTAAGTTAGATGTCCCAAAACGAATGGTGCAGTTAGACGTTTTGTTAGTTGAAAAGAAATTACATGATCGTCGGCAAGTTGGAATTAATTTATTGCAAATAGGGACTAATTCCAGCGGTAGAAAAGAAACCGCTGTTTCATTCAATACAAGTGAACACGCGCTCAATAAAGGAATTTTAAATTTTATTTATAGCAAACCGGCTGGATCTAGCCCAGCTATGGATATTACTTATAATTTTTTATTAGCGCAGGAAGATATTCGAATTAATGCCAACCCTTCTGTTCTTGCAGTCAACCAAACCCCAGCTACTGTGTCGATTGTGGAAGAGATTTCTATTAATAATGGAGCTATACAGCTTGATACGGTCAACGGCGTTACTGTAGAAAAATCATATACTAGAGCCCAGTATGGAATTACTATTGTGCTGACGCCGACGATTCACATGGGAGAGTGTGAGGATACTCCGTCAGGCGAAGCGCAAGGTTTTGTTTCTTTGCAAACTAACCTTGAGTTTGATACGACACGAATGTCAATCGATGATCGTCCACCTGTAACTCGAAGACACGTAGAAAATGAAGTCTTTATTGCAGATGGTGAAACCGTGATTTTAGGTGGATTGCGTCAGAAATTTGAAGAAGATCAACGTGAGAAAATTCCGTTTTTAGGCGATATTCCCGGGATAGGAAAGTTGTTCGGTGCTACGAAATCAACTGATGTCAATACAGAAATGTTTATTTTTATTACTCCACACATCATTCGAGATCCTGTAGAAGATTTGCGTCAGATACGGCAAATAGAATACGCCAAGCGCGCCGGCGATATTCCTGAATTTTTAGAAATCATCGATGAAGCTAAGGCAAAAGAACGTAGAAAACTGTTTAACAGTAGCATGAAAATGCTATTTGACATGTATTGATCATGAGTGAAGAACAGAACATTGCTGAAAAATTCGGCATTCCAATTCTTGCAGAGCTAAGCTCATTTGGATTTGTTAAAGAGCGAGTTTCTATAATTCCTTATGCGCTAGCAATACAAAAACATGTATTACCTATCGATGAAAATAACGCTACAGTCACAGTGGCGATGGCAAATCCTTGTGATTTGGAAGCAGTAGAAGAACTTCGGCTTCTTTTAAAACGCCCTTTTACAGTTGCTTATGCTTCTCGAGGATTGATTGAATCAGCAATAGAACATTGTTATCGGCAAAAGGAAGGTGCCACTGGTAAATTATTTTCTTCCATGGATGCAAAATCTGATCGAGAAGTTGTTGCTTTAGACGATTATGATCTTTTAGCGGAGAAAGAAGAAAATCCCATTATCCAAATGGTTAATGCGATTTTTTTAGAAGCGATTCAGCAAGGGGCATCAGATGTTCACTTTGAACCAACAGAAGATGGATTAATCATCCGTTATCGAATTGACGGAATATTACATCAACGACATCAACCACCAAAAGGCTTGGAAGCTCAGTTATCTACGCGAGTTAAAGTGATGGCTAAAATGGACATCGCAGAGCATCGATTACCTCAGGATGGAAGAATTAAGCTGCAACATGGTGGGCGAGAAATTGATTTTCGCGTTAGTACTTTACCTACGGTTTATGGCGAACGAATTGTATTGCGTATCCTCGATAAAGGCAATGTTGTTTTAGGCCTAGAACATGCGGGCATGAATGAGCGAGTTTTAAAAGGGTTTCGTAAATTGATTCACTTTCCTGAAGGCATTGTCTTAGTCACAGGACCTACGGGCAGTGGAAAAACGACCACTCTCTATAGTGCTATTTCTGAAATTGAAAGTATTGCAGTCAATATCATGACAATTGAAGATCCTGTAGAATATAAACTTCGCGGCATTTCTCAGATGAATGTCAATCCTCGTATTGAGTTGAATTTTGCAAAAGGATTGCGTCATATCTTGCGTCAAGACCCCGATATTATTATGATAGGAGAGATTCGCGACCGCGAAACTGCTGAAATTGCAATTCAAGCCTCTTTGACCGGACATTTAGTTCTTAGCACCTTACATACCAATGATGCCCCTTCCGCATTGACCCGACTGGCCGATATGGGAATCGAGCCATACTTGTTGGCTTCATCGATTTTAGGCGTGTTAGCGCAGCGTTTGGTTCGACGAATTTGCCCTACTTGTAAAGAAGCATATGATCCAACAAATGAAGAATTGTCTGAACTCGGATTAAAACGCACTCAATTAGTGAATGGAAAATTATATTGCGGCAAAGGATGCGATAAATGTTTTCAATCTGGATATCGTGGTCGAGCAGGTGTTTATGAATTGATGGTTGTAAACCATAAAATTAAAGAACAAGTTCTGAAAAGTCAGGATTCTCAAGAATTGCGTAAAGCAGCTTTACAACAAAATATGCAATCACTTTTTTCCCAAGGAATAGATTTAATGCTAGAAGGCGTGACGACTGGAGCGGAAATTTTGCGCGTCACTCGCATTACAGATGAGGAAGAGTAAAATGGCTCTTTTTCAATATGAGGCGATTGATGATAAGGGACGTAAACAGCACGGCGTGCTCGATGCGGAAAATCTCGTCGAAGCAAAAGTTAAATTATTCAAACAAGCCGTTTTTTTTACTCAAATCGCTCCTTTATCGCTGCGTAAAAAACAGGTAACCTTAGATAAACAAGAAGTTTTGAATTGGACGCGAGAATTGTCTAGGTTATTAAAAGCAGGTCTGCCGTTGTATGAATCGCTTTCAGCCATGGAAGAAAAATATCGAGGACAAAAAGGTCAGCCGCTGCTTGTAGATTTATGTGAACAAGTTCGCAAAGGATGTTCATTTTCCGAAGCTTTGTCGCAACATAGCAAAACATTTGATTTACTTTACATCTCGATGATATCTAATGCGCAAAAAACGGGTCGCTTAAGTGCTGCATTGGATGAGATTGTCATTTTATTGTCTAAACAACTAGAAGTGAAAAAACAATTAATTAATGCATTGCTTTATCCAGCCATTTTGTTTGTGTTTTGTTTGTTTGTTCTAGGGGCGTTGTTGTTTTACGTTGTTCCCTCATTGCAGGAATTGTTTGAAGGAAGGAGTTTACATCCATTTACTTGTTTAGTATTTGCTGCAAGTGATTTTGCTCGAAATTCCGTTGTTTATTTGTTGTTATTTATTGTTTTAGGTATATCTAGTACCTTATTTGTTGTTTTTTCTCCTGAGTGGAGAAATAAACTTTCCGTCTATGTTGCCAAACTTCCTTGGATGGGGGTGATTTTGACAAAAACAGCCTTGATTCGCTTTTGCCGCGCTACAGCGACGTTACTAGAGGGTGGCGTGCCCATTGTCGCTTCTTTGGCCCAAGCTCGCTCGACGATACGCCATCCGCCATTGGAGGCGGTTGTAGCTGCCGCGGAACAACGTATAGCCACTGGAGAGCCTTTGCATGCTTCATTTAAGGATAACCAATGGATTCCGCCGTTAGTTCCTAGAATGCTTGCTATTGCAGAAGAAGCAGGCAATCTCGCTTCCATGCTCAAACAGATTGGCGATATTTATGAAGAAGAAATGGAACGAACCTTAACTCATTTTGGGACGGTTGCACAGCCAGCGTTGTTGCTTTTACTTGGAGCGATCATTGGTTTTGTTTTACTTGCCGTATTGTTGCCGCTGACTGATGTGAGCTCATTTGCTACGAATTAGGAGATTGAATGAAAAAACGAAAAAGCGCTTTGACCTTGTTAGAAATTATGATTGTAATTTTTTTAATTACATTAATTACAGGGGCAGTTGGATACAATATGAAAGGATCTCTGGATAAAGGAAAAATTTTTAGATCCAGACAAGCCAAAGAACAATTGCACGATATGTTGTTGCTACTTTTAGCAGAAGGCACTGATCCTCAAGCTCTTGTGTCTAGGCCACTCGATCATATCCGCCAGTTAAATCTCGCCAAGAATCCAGATAAACTCATGGTAGATGGATGGGGCGCTCCTTTTCAGGTGCAATTAACGAGGGATCGTAAGGATTTTACAATTACATCCGTTAACAGCGCTAAATATGAATAGGCGGCAAGCCTTTACAATATTGGAAATATTGATAGCCGTTACTATTTTAGCTTTTGCAAGTATGGCAATTGGATGGAAAACGTATCGTATGATAGAGCGATACCGCTTTCAAAGCGATGTTAAACGAGTACAAAGCGCTTTTCAATATGCTAAAATGTTAGCAATGAATACGCGGGCTGATTGGGTGTGGTCTTTAATGAAATACGAAAATGGATGGCAAGCTCTGTTGATCTGCCGCGAAGATCCTGATCGTTTAACCCAATTTAGTACCCCGATGAGGTTTCAGCCGTATACTTTTTCTTTCGATGGGGAATCTTTGGTATCATTTGCATTTGTTTTTTATTCAACTGGGCATGTTGAACCTCAGGGCATCTTAGAGTTACAGACCACTTCTACAGAAAAAATGCAGGTTAAATTGAGCGTTCCAACTATGGAACTCTTGTCTAAATAAAGTTATTTTTTTATTCTGATTGCTCATACGAGGTAAGAATGGATAAAAAAATTTTAGCAATCATTACATGCCTTTGCTGTTTTTCAGCTTGGTCCACCGAGCTAGCTCAGAACTCAGCGGAACCGTTAGTAACAATTACATTGAGACCTCGAGAACCCAATTGGCGCCCTGAGGTGTTGCGAATATATCCCAATGGAGCGCCGCAAATCATTGTGTTCTATCAGCCCCGTCCCAATGGACAGGAAATACCAGTAAAACAAGTATTTTTTCATCCCAATGCGAAAATTCAAAAAGAAATGGATCTTGTTTTAGTAGATGTGGAATCAGCAGCTGCCAAAGCTTGGGGAGCTACGATGGTTCCCAATGGAACTCAAGTGGAGCTAACTGAAGCCGGTCAAATTGCAAAAGTAGCTTCTTTCAAAGCTGGAATTCTCCACGGAGAAGTATGCCATTTTACTCCAGACGGACAAGTTTTATCAATACAGCATTACGTAGAAGGACAACTTCACGGAAAGACAATGATGTATTATGACAATGGTGTATTGAAAGAACAAGCTTTATATGTTCATGGTGAACTCGAAGGTGAATGTGTTCGTTATAACGATCAGGGAACTCGCATTGGTTTGACGGAATATCGCTCAGGAAAGCCAAATGGTATAGCTTTTGAATGGTCTGAATCCGGTCAGCTATTATCACAACGACGTTTTGTCGAGGGTGAGTTGCATGGAGATGGTAAATGCGCTGCTTTCATTCGGTACAATGAACAAGGTCAATTGCAAGAAACGTTAGATTTTTGTCATGGACAGGCTGTGGGCTTACATACGTGTTATTTTTCGAACGGTCAAGAATCTTACCGGGTACATTATAAAGAAGGAAAAAAAGAAGGTAAAGAATGTTTTTATAATGAGGACGGCATTTTGATCGGTGAAGGACGTTATTCTCATGGCAATGCGATTGGCCGGCATTGGCGCGAGTTTAAGCAGGGGAATCTCGCATTTTTTGCTGAATATGATGTAAACGGAATATTGCTTGGGCCAATTGAAGAATATTACGAAGATGGAACAAAATGCCGTGAATATTCGATCGTAAATAATAAATTAGATGGAGCTTTTTTTGAGTGGTATCCAGGAGGTCAGTTAAAAACTGAACGGTATTATGCATCTGGAGAACTTGATGGAGAGCAAAAAGAGTATTATTCTTCAGGACAAATGAAAGTACGAGCTATTGCTTCGGCAGGAAAATGGAATGGTCTTTATGAGGAATGGCATGAAAATGGCGTTTTAAGTCGAAAAGCCAATTTTATCAACGGTCAGAAAGAAGGCGGATTTGCTGAATGGTTTGTGAATGGCAATAGTAAACAAGATGCTTTTTTTCAAGGAGATCAGCCAGATGGCGTGCAAACAGAGTGGTACGAAAATGGACAAATTAAATTGCGAAGTGAGTTTATGGCGGGGATTAAACAAGGGTGGCATCGCGAATGGAGTTCTGAAGGAACTTTATTAGCTGAAGTTTGCTTTAATCAAGGAGATCTGGATGGCACCCTTCGTACTTGGTGGGATAGTGACCATTTGCGGTTAAAACAAAGTTATAAAAATGGTAAAAAAGAAGGTAAACACGAATGGTTTTATGCAAATGGTCAGTTAGAGCGCGTGATTCATTTTGCTGACGACATGCCTGATAGCGATCTTTTAGCATGGTATGACGATGGCTCTATTAAGACAAAACAACGCTTTGAACATGGGAAACCGGTCGGCGAACATCGCGAATACTACCCTCTTACTGAAGTCAGTCAAAAAGAATCGCAACGATTAGCGCGCGTTGTATCGTATGATGACGAAGGACGCTTTCACGGCGAAGAAAAAAATCTTTATCCAAATGGTATGGTTCAAGCGGTAGTCATGCATGAGCATGGTAAGCTCCATGGGTTAAAACAGCTGTTTGATGAACAGGGAAATTTGCTTGAAGAAGCGCATTATGTATCTGGTAAATTAGAAGGACAATTTTTACAAAAAAATTCTGATGGAAAAGAGACAGTTTATACTTATGTAAATAACTTAAAACAGGGGCCTTCCACGGTTTTTTATCCGGTTAATGAACAAGGGGAAAAAGTAAAGGCGGCTGATGCATATTATGTTGCGGATTATCTCGAAGGTCGAGTCATTGAATACAATCAAAAGGGGCAAAAAATAATCGAATCGACTTTTGTGGGTGGTTTCAAAGAAGGTTTAGTGCAAGTATATGATGGGTCAGATAATCTAACAGCAATTATCCCGTTTGTAAAAAATCAAAAACACGGATTGATGGTATCTTATTTTCCGAATGGCAGTGTACATCAAGAAAGTACTTTTGTCGCCGATAAAAAAGAAGGAGAAGAAAAAACTTATTATCTTAATGGAAATTTGGCATCTGTTTCTCAGTATCACAATGATCAATTAGATGGATTAGTGCAAAATTGGAATGAATCTGGTGTATTAGTCTTTGAAGCTGAGTATTTTGAGGGCATGAAGCACGGGTTCTTTAGGAAGTTCTATGAGAATGGGGCCTATCAACTTGTGCAAAATTATGCATATGATTTACTTGATGGTCGCAAATGTAAGTACGATAAAGATGGCAGCATGAGCGTGTCGTATTACGAATCCGGCGAACGAGTGCGATAAATGATGTCATGTGGGGTAGTAATCGGGGCTGATCACGCGCAAGAGTGGCTATTGCCATGGTGGTGGCGTTGTTACTCACAGCATAATTCCTATCCGATCTGTTTTATAGATTTTGGCATTTCTGAAGCCGCTCGCCGATGGGTGCAGAAAAGGGGGTGGCTTTTTTTCCCTCTTGTTCATTCAATTTCACTAAATCCTGTAATGTCACTGGACGCTGCCAGCTGGGGGTGCATTTCGGTCCGAAAAAAATGGTTTCAAAAGCCTTTGGCGTGTCTTCAGTCTCCTTGGTCATTGTCTTGCTGGTTAGATATCGATTGTGAAATTAGATCTAATATAAGTCCTTTATTTAACTCTCTTTCTCTAGGAAATGATTTAGCTTTAGCGAAAGATGTGGTAGAACATTTACGTCCTTATACTATCTTGCTTCCGCCAGAAATAATTTATAATAGCGGAGTGATTTCTTTTCGTCGCAATGCTCCTATTTTGCATCTTTGGAAATGTGTGTGCGTTGATAATAATCAACATTTTTTGAGTGATCAAGATGCACTATCGTGGTTAATTGAACGTGAACAACCGCCATTTATAGAATTACCTATGATCTATAATTGGCATGCCGGCATGAATCCCGGAGCTAATGCCGTCATTGTGCATTATGCAGGAAATTATAAAGATAAATTGCAAAAGGAACCGTTAACATTGTAAATCTCTAAAATACATTTTTTTATAATAGACTTCTTTCAAAACTAAAATTTTAGCATACTTATACGTCTCCAATCACGGAGGAGCAGTGAAATTTGAGACAGTGAAAGAGCTAGACAACGAAAAATTTCGTCGTCTAGCAGGTGTAAAACGCACAACATTTGAGAAGATGGTATTAATCTTACAACCGTCCGATAAAAATAAAAAAATTCACGGAGGAAGGAAAAAAATAAATTGAGCATACAAAATATGCTTCTGATGGCTTTGGAGTATCTTCGAGAATACAGGACCTGCTTTTATATCAGTCAGATGACTGCTGAGGACAAGGCAAATAATCGACAACTTTCAAGAGAGCTGGTTCTGAATGAAAACGTGATCGGAAATGTGAAACGCTTTAAGATCATAGCTGATCGGTATCGCAAGAGGCGGAAAAGGTTTTCGCTTCGCTTCAACCTAATCGCTGAGATTTACAACTTGGAGCAGGTTCAATGAGTTTGAGGTCTAATGATGAGCTTGTTTACAGATAGTATCAACGCAAAGACGCTAGGTAGCGAAGACGCAAAGAAAGTTGAAAATATATTAGCAGCGTTGATAGTAGACACTGCAGTCAAGGTGCATCGGACATTAGGTGGTCCGGGATTATTAGAGAACAAATTCCCGTGACTTACAAAGGGTGTACTCTTCGGAATTCCATGCGTCTTGATCTACTTGTAGATAGCAGGGTAATTATCGAGGTAAAGACTGCAGAGCAGCAACAGGCTGTTCGTAAAGCACAAGTGTTGACGTATTTGCGTTAAATCTTCGTAACTACTGAGTTTCGAAAGAGGTTCAATTTATATTCAAATCAATGTATTTTATTGTTTGATAATCCCTTAGATGCTTTTCCGATACCAGAGTAGTTGAGCTATTCCATAGCGGCGTTTGTTAATAAGTTCAAATCCCTTCGGAATATGCGCTGTTTTTGATTGATACCTTTCTTCGACAAATAAAATACCATTAGAAGAGAGAAGATTTAGTTTTGTCAATTCATCTAATATTACTGCAGTATCTTTTTCATAAGGCGGATCAATATAAATGATATCGTATGGGCTTAATAATTTGGGGAGTGCTGTTCTTACTTCGATCGTGAGTACTTGAGCCATTTCTTGCACTTGCAACAATTCTATATTTTGGCGAATACACGCAGATGCGTGTTTGTCTTTATCAATAAAAGTGGCAAATATAGCTCCTCGGCTAATGGCTTCCAAGCCCATGGCGCCACTACCAGCAAAAAGATCCAGAAAGCGCGCTCCTTGTATCCATTCTTGACAAATATTGAATACGGCTTCTCTGACCATTGAGGTGGTGGGGCGGGTTTGATCGCCTTGTGGACTTTTGAGCAGACGACCTCGAAAAAGACCGCCAACGATTCGAAGACTCATCGGAATGCTGCTTTTAATTCATAAGGTTCAAGAATTGCTTGGGCGTCTGAAAGATGTTGTGGATTTTCATCTACAGCATATCGTTCATATTTTTCATACGCTTTATGAAGTGCCCATTGCATTTTTAATGAGTGCCCACCTCGTTTTGCATGAACAAAAGAGACTTTCTTTTTAATGTTGAGCCATTTATTTTTTAAACGTCCCTGAACAAAAAGGACAAAATCATCGAGAGTTTGTGTCTTGCCTAAAATAATATAAGGTTGGTCGCGAAATAAGTGAGGGGCAATCTCTGTCTTTGGATATAGCTCGATATGATTTTCCGTAACGGTAGGCACTGCTGTTATACTGATGTTTTTCGCAATCGGCATTCCAATATTTCGAATGAGTTTGAGTAGTTTTCTCTTTAATCCTCGATTTGTAGAAGAAGAGGTGAGTGAACCTTTATTAAACATAGATAAAGCGTCCAAGGTCGCTTGGTGGCGATCATCATCCATGGAGACTGTATACAACGATACTTTGCCTTGATTTTGTACGGTCCAATAATTGAGCAGCGAACGTTGAACATTTTTTTTCGCTAAACTCTCGCCATCAGTAATTAGAATAACGGAATGCAAATCTTCATCGCGAACTGAGCTGGGCATGGTTTGCAATAAAGGAGAATAGAGATCTGCAAACGAAAAAAAACTGCCAAGTTGTATGTTGTTTAAAAATTGATCGGCTAGTTCGATATTTTGAGTGCAAATTGGCATATTCTGTTGGAACAGTTTTTCCTGTTTATTATCAAAGACGATGATGTTGAAGTTGTCATTTGCCGAAAGCTCATCTAAGGATTTTAGTACAGATTGTTTTGTTGCTTGAAGACGCTCTTTTTGAACAGAATTTGAGCGGTCGATTAAAAAGGTGATGTGTTGCTGTAGCGCAGGTAATTGTAGATCTGCTCTCGGAATAAGAGTAAGGGCAAAAATATATCCTTCCTCATCTTCTTTAGGTAAAAAGACCAGTTCAGATTCAAATGAATCTGATAAATTTGCAGTGTCTAGATCTTCTAATGTGGGCAGTTGGGGGAGAGATGGCGACTTTATATTGAGCGTTGTGGAATTGAATGCCTTGATTGATTCGATGGGGTGGATGGCCTTGGAAATGGTCGTGGTCGCAGCAGAGGACAGAACGGTAGGATTTAAAGGAAGTTGCGATAATAACAGATGGTCGAAAGATTCTTTGAGCGGGGTGTAAGTTTTCGATGCGCATTCAAATTTTAGAGGAGGAAGAATGAGGTCAGTGGGCAGGTCGGTAAAAAGAGAGGTAGGGGGCAAGGGAGGCAGTGACAGAGCGTTAGTAGGTAAATGTACTGAAAGAAGTAATGATTCAGTAGATAGTTCTTGGATTTCTACAGTTTCAAAGTGAGTGTCGATTGTGGGATGTGGTTGAGTTAAAGTTAAATATTGAGGCTCTGGTTTTGGTTGAAAGATAGGGGGGGGCGTCGTAGAAATATTGTGTGGGGAGAAAGCTTGTTCTAATATTTCGTTTTCGGACAATTTTTCGAGCCATATAGCTTCATGGTTTAAATGGGGTGCCATCGGATTGTGAAACCATAAAGAAGGGTGCTGCATCAGTACAAGAAAAGCCGCATGAATAACTAATGAGGCGGTAATACATCCGGTAAGAAGGGTCTGGTGCTTTATTTGTTGGTTCATCGATTGATTCGTTCTAAAATAGGCCCGCTTAAATTTTGGCTCTCAAGCTGAATCAAAAGGTCTTTTCCTTTTGCTTGCAACTCTTTTTGATCTGAGCATAACAATATTTCCGCTTCGATGTACTGCATGTAGGCTAAAAACAGCTCGTTTTGAGCTGCATTTTGCTCTCTTGCAGCGTGGTAGTCTTTAGCAAGCAAATCATCACATGCTTCAAAATCTTGTTTCATTTTTTTTAGAAGGGCGCATTTTTTAGAGCTATTTGATTCAATCTGCATTTGTAAATCAATATAACTAAGCGCTGCTTCTAGATGCACTGGCTCATTTTCTAATACACGTTGTAGAGATAAATCCTTTAATTTCGCAGCTATTGGTGCGGATTCTTCTATCGTCGGATGATCCAGTTTTTTTAGCTCGATTTGAGCTAAGTGCAGTGCAGCAGTCGCAGCAAATCGATCTCGTTTTGTCGGGCTTAAGTTAGCGGTTATGTAAAACTGCTTTACAGCCTCATTCTGATCTCCTTGCATTAGGGCTAATTCTCCTCTGAATAAGCGCACCGGCGCTTCTAGCGCCCAACTATCATTGTTGAGTTCTTCGTAAGCGTGGATCAGTATATCTAGCAATTGTATAGATCGTACAGGTTCGGTCAGCTGGGCAAGATGAAAAAATAATACTTCAAATTGAGGTTCTGGCTTGGCTGGGGATTTGATGAGCATTTGTTCTAATAAGCTGATCGCCTCAACGGTTGATTCGGAGTTGCGCAAAGTTTGGTCGTAAAGGCGATCTGCTAACCATAGTAGATTAGCGGTTTGAATCGAAGCCCCCAGTTTAAAGGCGGTTTTTAAGTGCAGATAGGCGGAATCTAATTGTGAGCGTTGAAAATATGCATTGAACAAGCCGATGTGTAGCTGTTCTAAGGGTAGTAACGTTTGATAATGCGAGATTGCTTTTTCTGCCCAAGTAATGAATTGTTCTGTATCTGTATCTCGATGACAAAGAGCCAATAGAGTTTCTGCGTTAGCTTGGTGTTTTGGATGGTCTAATAGCGATGCTGCTTGAGTTATGGCTTTTTCTATTTGATTAGTTTCATACAGGGCTTGAGTTAGTAAAAGGATCCATTCGTTGCGTTCAGGGTTATTGCTGAACACGTTGGATTGCAAAAGATTATAAACGTCAGAAATAAATTGTTCTTTATGTTCTGATTGATTTTTTGCTAATTCGTAAGACGAGGCAGCGAGGTAATGCCAAGCAGATAACGCTAGATCATGGTGTGGAAATTCTTCTAGGAATCTACTGGCTCTGGTATGGCAGAGATGCCACTGCTGTTTTTCCTGAGCCACTTGAGTCAATTCTAAAATGGTTTGAGCTCTCTCGGGAAATTGAGTGAAGTTAGCAAGTAGCTCTATGAGTTGTTGTTCGAAATCTTCTAACAGTTGTAGTTTTTTCAGTAATTGCGCGCGACTTAAAAGAATCGTAGTTAGATTAGAATCTGATGCATTATAACCTTGTAATTTTGCAATCACTTCATCGAGCAATTCTAGGTCATTGGCTTGAAAGGCTGCTTCTGCGAGATGGAAAAAAGCATTATAGGTCATTTCTGACAACGTGGTTCGTTTTAAATATGCACGCAGTTCGTTAGATGCGAGCGAAAATGCCTTTAGTGCCAGAAAACTTTTCCCAAAAATAAGGTGGGCTAACTGTTGACGATCGGGGGCTAATTGCTGCAAAATTTCGTCTTTTCTTTCTATTATTTGTGCAAATAGTCCTTCGTCAAATTGTAATACAAGCTCATTATACGCAGCTTCGGCAGCATAAGCACCTCCTTCGGCGGCAATTGCTCGAAATGTGCCAAGGGCTGCTACTTTGTCATGTTTGGCCTGTAGTAGCGCTGCTTGGAATAGAAATTCTTGCGACTCTGGGTTGTTTTGGGCTAATTGCAAATATATAGACGAAGCTCCTTCAAAATGGTTTCGTAAACAATGGAGATGTGCATGAGCCTCCGCTACGTCGATTGCGTATTTGGTTTGTGCAAGGCGGGCGAAATAAGGTTCGGCTCGTGCAATTGCTTTTGCAAGTAGTTCCGGGTCGTTTACAGAGTTGAGAGATTGATGATATAGAGAAATGGTTAGTAAATATACAATTTGCTCTTGAAGTTCAGATGGTAAATGATTGTTTGATTGTAAATAAGCTTCACACTCATCAGCTAAGGTGGCATGCCATTGTAAATGGTGCAGACAGTGCATGCGGTTTAAAAATCTTTCCGCGGATAGTTGATTGTTATCCTCTCCATAATATTGCAACGCCGTCAAATAATTTTTTTCCCTCACAAATAGATCTCCGAGGGCAAATTTAAGAGTTTGTGTATATAAACTACCGGGGAATAGAGTGATAAATTCTTCGATTTGGTGTTTGGCAATTTGATATTCGCCTTCTTGCCAAAAATCGGCAATACGACGCAGTGCCAAATTTTCTTCTTCAGCCGGTTGGCTGGCGATGAGGGAAGTGCAGAACAAAAGTAGAAAAGATGTGCGCATGAGTAGCCTCTCTAATCTTTCAAATTATACTGTAGAGGGTTAATTTTCCCAATCGATTCTTAAGGTGATCTCCAGTATACTAGATTTCAGGTGCCTTCGTAAAATTTTTTAAGGTGGCGTATGGGTATGTTTTCAGTGGTGCTAGCAGCAGGTTTTGCAGCAGCGTCTAATTTTTTTATGCGTAGGGGCATTGATTCTGGTGGTACCGCGAAAGCGTTCATCATGATTCAGATGTTTGTTGCTCTATTAGTCGCCATGGCTATGGGGCCTATGCAAGCAGATGCTCATATTATAAGTGGCTCGATTGCCCTATTAGGCGCTGCTGCTGGGGTATTTCTTGTTTTCATGCTTACCATGCTTGGCAAAGCGCTTGAACACGGACCCTCTGGACTTACATTTTCCATATTGAGTGGGGCAACCGTATTTCCAGGAATGATCATGGCCGTATTGTTTGGAAGCTCATTTGGATTTATTTTTAATAATTGGCATGCGATTGGCTCGATTTTGGTTCTGGGAGGATTGTTTTGGGCCGGTAAGGGATTAACTGGTTTGCGCGATCGGAAACGATGGATGCTATTTGTTGCTGCTATGTTCTTGTGTCATATTCTGATTTTAATGATTTTTCAGTGGAGGGCGCTGCTCCTCCGTTTAGAGTATCCGGAAGAACTCAGTTCGTATTTTACTTCTGTTGCAATACGTAGTCCTTGGTTTATGCCCATGCTTTATTTAAGCGCTTCATTGATTCAGATTGGGTTGTATCTGAAAACGGAAAAAAGAATTCCATCTTCTATGGAATGGCTCAATGGTGCTGCAGGTGGAGTGGCGAGTTGTCTGTGTTCATTTTTTTTAATTCGCGGCACTGAGTTGGCCGTTGGTTTAGAAAATGCGGTGATTTTGCCAATGTATTCGATCGGCGTAATTGTCTTTTCTAATCTCTGGAGTCAATGCTTGTATCGAGAGCAAGTGAATTGGCGGGCAGCTCAGATCTGTTCTCTGGGCCTGTTTATCGGAACTGTTGATTGGACTTCAGTGTTGGCTTTATATTTTTAAGAAAAAAATGTCGTATTTCATGCGTATCTCCCATTGCGTTGTACCTGCTTTGCTATGAGTTCTTTGATTCTCTGTTTGTATGACTCGCTCTGATATTTCATTTGACGCAGTTGTTTAATGGTTTGAAGTCGAGTGATTTATTTTCATAACAGCATCTTCATACGTTTCTTCTAAAATTGTGTGGAAGCGGTCATCGGGTCCGTTGATCTTATAACGACATTTCCCTTGCTCTAAATCAATAACAGTAAGGTCTCCATCAGGAACGATTGTACGATTGGGTTGGTATAAATACATGATGATTTCAATGTTTTTTGGTTCAAATGGATAGTTGCTCAAATATGGTCTGATCGATTCATCTTCGTTGATTTCTTTTAGAAATTTATCTGCTGCAGTAATTAGTAAAGGCCTAGCAGAGTCGATATCTAAAGGTTGAAAATAATCAAATGCCAACGCCAACATCTCTATTTGGTTCATCATTTGACTGCCACTGCCACATGGGATTAAATTATTTTCGACCTTTAGTTGGTGGGCAGTTCTGTTTCGTACTGCAATTGCCGTCTCCTGCTTCGTGGGTTTTCTTGGTTCTTCTGGTTCAAAATTACAGCCGACCAAAAAAATAAGGAAAAAAATGCCGTATTTCATGGGTATCTCCCATTGGATTGAATATGTTTTTCGATGTGTTCTTTGATTCCCTCTTTGTACGACTCGCTCTGATATTTCATTTGAATCAGTTGGTTAATGGTTTGAAGTCGAGTGATTTATTTTCATAACAGCATCTTCATACGTTTCTTCTAAAATTGTGTGGAGAAGGTCATCGGGTCCATTGATTTCGTACTCGATTTTGCCATCCTCAAGATTTACTACGGACAGATTTCCGTTTGGCACTCTTGTGTGATTTGATTGATAAATAAATATCAGGATTTTAATGTTTTTTGGTTCAAACGGATAGTTGCTTAAATATGGTCTGATTGCTTCGTCTTCGTTGATTTCTTTGAGAAATTTATCTGCTGCAGTAAGTAATAAAGGCCTAGCAGCGTCGATATCTAAAGGTTGAAAATAATGAAATGCCAATGCCAACATTTCTATCTGGTTCATCATTTGACTGCCACTGCCACATGGAATTAAATTATTTTTTACTTTCAGCTGATAGGCGGTTCTGTTTCGTACTGCAATTGCCGCTTCCTGCTTCGTGGGTTTTCTTGGTTCTTCTGGTTCAAAATTACAGCCGATCAAAAAAACAAGAAAAAAAATGCCGTATTTCATGGGTATCTCCCATTGCGTTGAATATGTTCTTGAATATGTTCTTCGATTTTTTGCTTGTACGACTCGCTTTGGAAGCTATGGCCCATGCCGGAATCTCGCTGCTCGAGCATGATGAGTTCGCTTTGCTCTTTTAGCACGATGCGATATCCTTCGGATATTTCATCTGAAGCGATTTCCCCCATCAACGAAATGAGGGGGCGCAGTTGGGGCACGATATCATTCTCTACTGCGTAGTTGAAGGATTTGTAGCACAGAGCATCTGGAATCACACGAGCCGGAGCGATTGCCACAACGATGATTCGATCGCGCAATTGCTGCGGTAGATCGATGAGTGCGTTGTATGTGTGGATCGCCCCTTGGCTATGGCAAAATTGAAGGAATTTGTCGGAGGGATTTGCATGCTTGGCAAAAAAGTCAAACCATTGTTGGTGCAACAGCTCTTTTGTATTGGGCG
>JAJXVT010000038.1 GCA_021781995.1 bacterium
GTCAAAGTAAAAGATCCTATTTTTGAATCGCAAACTAAAAATAAGCTGTCCAATAACGAAGTGCGCGCTCCTATTGTACAAGAAGTGAAAGATGCTATTTTGACTCTTTTGTATAAATATGAAGAGACTGGCAAAAAAATCATCGACCGAGTTTTATTCAATGAGAAGTTGAGAAAAGAGCTTGCCGCGGTAAAAAAGGAAGCAAAAGAAAAACATAAGAAAATTTCATTTAAAATTCCTAAGTTAAGAGATTCGAAATTCCACTTAGGCGATGGATCGAAAGATGGGCCTCAGTCGGTGATTTTCTTAACAGAAGGGGAGTCTGCTTCTGCATCTATTGTGATGACCCGCGATCCTTTGACTCAGGCGGTATTTTCTCTGCGAGGCAAGCCCTTGAACGTCCATGGCATGAAGTTGGATCAACTCTATAAAAATGAAGAGATGTACAATTTGATGTCTGCGCTCAATATCGAAGAAGATATTTCAAATTTGCGCTACGGCAAGGTGATTTTGGCAACGGATGCCGACGTCGATGGAATGCACATTCGCAATTTATTGATCACATTCTTTTTGACCTATTTTGAGGGATTGGTTTTAAACGGACACTTACATATTTTAGAAACTCCGTTATTTAAGGTGAGAAATAAAGAAAGAACCATTTACTGCTACTCAGAAGAAGAGCGGCAAAAAGCGGTCGCGGTATTGAAAAAAGGAATAGAAATTACCCGATTTAAAGGACTTGGTGAAATATCTCCGGGTGAATTTAAACAATTTATCAATAAAGAAATTCGCTTAGTTCCGGTGAGGATTGAGAATTTGTCGGATATTAAGCCGACTCTTGAGTTTTATATGGGGAAAAACACTCCGGCAAGAAAGTCGTTTATCATGCAGAATTTGGTGAAAGAAGATGGATGATCTCAAAGAGCAGATGAAAGATCATTTCATTCGTTACGCATCGTATGTGATTTGCGACCGAGCGATTCCCAACGTGGTGGATGGATTGAAACCTGTGCAGCGCCGTATTTTAGAGGTGTTGTGGAGGCAAAATGACGATAAATTGCATAAAGTGGCCAACATTGTGGGCCAGGCGATGCAATTGCATCCACATGGCGACGCTCCGATTTATGAGGCATTGGTAAATTTAGCCAACAAGGGCTATGTTCTCGATCGGCAGGGGAATTTTGGTAGTTTATATACGGGCGATCCCGCTGCGGCGGCTCGATACATTGAGACGCGGCTTTCCAAATTGGCCAAAGAGACGCTTTTCAATCCAGACATTACTGAAACCGTAGCGTCTTATGATGGGCGAAATCTAGAACCGGTTGCTTTGCCGGCAAAAATTCCACTTTTATTGATGCACGGCGCCGACGGCATTGCTGTCGGGATGGCAACGCGTATTTTGCCTCATAATTTTACCGAACTGCTCGAGGCGGAAATCGCCTTTTTAGAAGGGAGAAATTTCCGTATCTATCCCGATTTTCTAACGGGTGGAATCATGGATCGTAGCGAATATGATCGCGGCTTGGGCAAAGTAAAACTACGAGCAAAAATTGAAATCAAAGATCCTAAAACACTGGTGATTCGCGAGATTTGTTATGGTACTACGACAGAAAGTTTAATCCGCTCCATTGATGAGGCTGCAAAAAAGGGAAAAATCAAAATTGAGGGGATATACGATTATACAGCAGAAAATGTCGAAATTGAGGTGAAGCTGCCGCGAGGGCAGTACGCAGAAGAGATGCTCGACGCCCTTTATGGGTTTACGGAATGCGAAGTTTCTCTTAGCTCTCAGATCATGGTGATTAAGGATGGCTTACCTTGGGAGACGAACGTCCATGAAATTCTGATGTATAATGCCGAAAAGCTTGTTGGTTTTTTAAAACGTGAATTAGAAATTGAGCAAGGCAGATTGTTAGAGCGCATTTTTTATAAAACTCTAGAGCGCATTTTCATTGAAAATCGGTTGTATAAAAAAATTGAAACTGTAAAGACCTTAGAGGGCATTCACGATACCTTAGCCTTGTCATTGAAACCTTATGTGAAGAAGCTTTTAAGAGAGCCGACGCAAGATGATCGAGATCGATTATTGCAGATTCCCATTCGTCGTATTTCGCAATTTGACATCGATCATAATAAAGAAGAAGTGGAAGCTTTGAAAGCCTCTTTGGAAGGCATCGAAAAAAATCTCAAAAATGTCCGAAAATACACAATTGCATATTTGAAAGGTCTTATCGAAAAATACGGCGCAGAATTTCCTCGAAAAACGAGGATTAAAGCCATAGAGGAGATCGACCGCCGCGCAATCGAAACTAAGGAAGTAAAAGTTGGTTTTGATCCTGAGACCGGCTTTTTGGGCACAAAAGTGTCAGGACGCGAGCAATTTACATGCACGAATTTTGATAAGATTCTCGTGTTTGCAAAAGACGGTACTTATAAAGTGGTCAATTTGCCTGAAAAACAGTATTTTGAGGGAGCGGTACTGGTTTTAGTCGCCGATAAAAAAACCGTTGTTTCTGTCATCTATAAAAATAAAGAAACTCAGTGGTTATGGGGAAAGCGTTTTGTTGTCGATAAATTCATTTTGGATAAGCCGTATTCTTATTTTGAAGGCGATTTAGAGTATATCAGTATAGAGTCCGATGCCGCCGTTGAGTTTCATTTCACAACCTCGGCCAAACAAAAGCAAAAAAAGAAAGATGTGTTTTTGAAGGATATCCCTATTTCAGGAGCGCAGACGCGCGGAGTCCGTCTTTCGGATCAAAAAGTGAAAAAAGTGGTCTATACTCGTTCCGTTTGAAAGACACCCAAACTAGAAACTGATTCAAGGCCTCTGAAATCGAACAAAAAATTGAGGTTAATATTAAATGCAATATTGTCCTCAATTTTTTGTTCGATTTGAGAGAGCTTTCATTTGACAAAGACTATACCACAAGTATAGTAAATGGTTAGGTATTGCGGTCGCTTGATTCAGCGACCGCTATTTTTGCGTAGAGTTAATATCCGTGGGAGCTGCCGCAACCACAAGATGAACGGACGTTTGGATTGGAGATTTTAAATCCGGCTCCTTGTAAACCGTCGACGTAATCAATGACTGAACCAATCAGGCGAGGTAGAGACTTTTCTTGGATGTGGACTTGAACACCATGGGATTCAAACACCATGTCGCCTTCTTTGGCTTTTTCAGAATAGTCCAAAAAGTATTCAAAACCGCTGCACCCGGCTGCTTTTTCGCCAAAACGCATTCCCCAGCCAGACTTCCCTTCGCTAGAAAGTATTTCTTGAAATTTCGCGGCCGCTTTTGCCGTTAAGGTAATGGTGGATAGGTCTTCTTGCTCTGTGAGAATTTCGTTCAGCCTTCCGAGTAATGAATCGATCTCTTCATCGGTAAAGCCGTGCCCATACATTCCGGCTTCTACCGTTTCCCATGTAGATGCAGAACATCCGACACAATGAAGTCCGGCATTGGTCATTTCTTGCGCGAGCTTTTGGCTCTTTCCGGGAAATCGCTTGAAGATCTCTTCAATCGTCATATCTCGGGAAATCATCGATGCTTGCATAATCGGCTCCTTAAATGGTTAAAATTTAATTTTTACACAGCCGCCTCGGATCTTGCACTGGCAGGCGAGCCGCTCTCTATCTTGATCACCGAGAAAATCGGACTCGGCTTGGTTGAATTCCGATAGATTCTCCATGCCTTCTGTCACTTCGATCACGCAGGTACCGCATACACCTTCGGTGCAGGCAAATGGAACGCCGGCTTCTTCGCAGGCTTCTGCGATTGGGGAGCCATCCGGCAGCTCCACCACTTCATCGTTATCTGAAAATATAATCTTTGCCATAGTGGAGTCTAGTATATCTGTATGGCGTTTTTTTTGGGAAGTCTTTCCCTTCGAGCGAATTGCAAAACTCATTTCCTCGTTAAAATAACCTCAAAATCATCGATTTGCCCGCGAAAAGCAGTTCTGTAATTGGCTCTGATGATCTGATTGTTTTAAAATAGTTCTGATAGACTGACTAAGACGTCTCTTAAGACTTCTAGCGGTTTTTGATCGGCATTAAATCGAGCGATGAGCTGCTCCGGATAACGCTTCAATACGCGGGAGGTATCTTTTTGGTAAACTTCAAGTCTTGTTTTGAGAGTTTCGTTATCTAAATCATCGGTTCTTTTTTCAATCAGTGCACGTCTTTGAATTCGCTTCATTAAAACGTCGTTATCGTTCACTTCCAAAACAATGATTTTTTCTATTTGTACATAAGATTCTAAAAGATTGGCTTGGCGCACTGTTCTTGGAATACCATCGAGCAGCAGAAGCTGTTCAGTGGGAAAGTAGCGGTTGGTGGCGATGAGCCCGTGTACATATTGCAGCCAGATTTGAATGGTCACTTCATCAGGCAGCAAAAGTCCTTTGCTCGCATAGGAGTGATAGAGTTGTCCTGCTGGCGATTCAGGTGAGAGGCCTCGGAAAATATCTCCCGAAGAAAGGTGAAAATGATTGCCTGCAGAACTTAAGAATTTCCCCAATGTGCCTTTTCCGGAGCCGGGGGGACCAAAAACGACAACGGAACGAAAAGGTTGTGTGGGGTGAGTCGGTTCAATGTGTTGCGTGTTCATATTAAAAAAATAACTAAACATAAGTACTAGGTCAACTGCAAAATTTATTATATGAATTCTGGTTAAGAAATTTGTTTAGTTTAATTTCAATCTGATTTGATGTTATAATTTGTGTGAGGATTTGAATTATGGTTAGTTCTGTAAAAAATACGTTAGTTGATTTTGGTAGATCTGCTGCGCGAGAGATTTCGTCTTTGAGTGATACTACATGGATGCGTATTGGCGGAGCTGTTGCCGGGGTGGTGGGCTTTGGCGTTGCTTTGTATGGCATGCGTGCGGGCTATCGCGAAATGGTGCAGGCAGAAACGAAGCATGACAGTGAGGGGGTGTGCCGGGGGGAAGCGAAAGTAGTCGAATCTGCAGCTTACTCTTTGAGCGCGTTATGCCTTTTATGTGCGAGGGTGGCGGAGTTAGCTCATTCAACCTTGCCGCACTTGGCAGCTTTATTGGTTCACGGGGGCGGGTTTATATTTTTTGGTCTTGGATCGCTGTGTTCTATTGGGATATTAGCGTACAATATTAAAAACTGTCTTGAATTTAAAAGGTCTCTCGCGGCTCCTACCGATTCTAAGGTAATTGCAAATGTTTGGAATTTAGAACTTTCACCATCGCAACTACATCGCAGATCGAAAAAGGAGGCTGCTGACAGCTTCGTTAATCCGACCGACACATCTTTGCATAAGGTTTCTCTGTTAAAAGAAGGGAACCGTCAACGCTTGAATATGTATTACATCGCTATGGCTGCGAACATATTGGGATTAGCCGCCTTAGTCGCTGGGGTCTTTTTGGGTATGCAAGCTTTACCTATTGCGTTGTATCTGGCTTCAAATGGATTGAATCTCATGTTGGGTGCCACTTATCTTAAAAATCGCTTACAAAGTATATTTAGAGCGCGGCTGGCTGCAGCGACATAATTTTCCCTATCAGAAACTGTCTAAAAACGCGATTCCTGAATTACTTCAAGAAGGTTGGTTTTTAAAAAATATAATCCATTATATAGATTTATATAAAAAGATACTTATATATATGTTATAATATTTTTTATTGAAACAGACGAGGTGTTGTGAGTGCCAGTATTACAGGAGTCTGGGGTGCGCAGGTAGGTATTGTGAATCGGCTAAACCAGCCGTTGTCGAGCTTATCAGTTGCGCGGTGGAATGCGATAGCTCAGGACATCAATGCGTTGTTGCGAAATACGTTAGCGGCTGCAAAAGGGTCTGTTGCGACGATGTCGACGCTTCGGTTTTTAAGCATTCCTGGAGCTATCTTTACGGGATTGAGTACGTTTTTCAATGCTTTGGACACAGGTCGGGAAGCTTTTCTTTCTAAAGATAAAGAATGTGGAGTTGAGGCCGCTGTTGCGGCTGGGCTTGGGTGCTCATTTTCTTTGTTTGGCGCAGCAGCTGCTGTCCCATATGTCTCTGCATTGCAAAAGGGGTTTAATCAATTGGGTCGAGCGATTGTATCTGGCGCGACACCTCGTGGCGCTGTAGTCGCGTTAGCCAATGGAGCTGGCCTTGCGATCTCTGTGTTAGTTTTGATTTTAGGTTTATTTGGTGTCCAATACGTACGTCAATTCAGGAAAGAATTTGCGGAGAGCATCCGGGACGGAAATTGCTATGAATTTTTACGACAGCAGAGTGCCGTCGCGACAGAAAGTAAAAGTGGTCGCGCATATGAGGCTCGGGTAAATGCCTTTAAAAGGCGAGTCGGCGAAGTGGGTTATCAGGCTGTGCTACATAACGCATCGAATATGATAGAAATTGTCGATCGTGAAAGCTTTAAGCAAGTGGTGAAAAGAGTCACGTTGATTGCGATTGGGGTTTTGGGGGTGATTGCTGCCTTTGCCCCAGGTGTCGTTATTCCATCTACACTATTTGCAGTAACTGCTGTACTATGGATTTCGATAGACTCTTCTTATATTCACAATAAATTTGGCGACTGGTTATATCGATATATTGGCAAATTATTTTTAGATAGTTACTTGAGAGTTTGCTAAAAAAGCTGGTAATTAAATAATCCCGTAAATTGATCTGTAGGAAAAATATAATTACGTCTGTGTTATAATATTGTTTCTTGAACGAGGTGAAGCGTCGTGAATGTTAGTGTTAGAAATTTGATTCCGCAGACAGTAGATATAACAAAGATGATCAGTCAGCTGAATCAATTAGCAGATCTACAAAGATCGAGTGAAGGCCGGCCAGAGTGTGCGCGGGTTGCGCAGGCGCGTCGGACTCTTCTGCGTTCCTGCAGCGCAGATGAAGTGCGTACGTTAGCTGCGGTTGGCGTGGTGTGGGAGCTGAATCAGCCACTATCGGGCTCATCGTTTGCGCGGTGGAATGGGATTGCTCTGGACGTTAACTCGTTATTTCGAAATACGTTATCGGCTGCAAATTCGGCTGTGGCAGCGGTGTCGGCGCTTCGCTTTGTGAGCGCTCTAGGATTGGTCTTTACGGGATTGAGTGTGTTATTCAATGCTTTGGCGGCGGGTTTGGGGTCTTTTGTTGCTAAAGATCAAGAGGGCGGGGCTGAAGCTGCTGTTTCAGCTGGGCTCGGGTTTTCTTTTTCTATGTTTGGCGCCGCTACAGCTGTTCCATTTATCTCTGCATTGCAACATGGAGTAAATCAATTAGGCCGGGCAATTGCGTCTGGCGCGACTCCCAGTGGAGTTGTGGGCGCGTTGGCTAATGGGGCTGGCTTTGCAATCTCGGTGTTTGTTTTGATTTTAGGTTTATTTGGTGTGCGTTATGTAAGTCAATTCAGAAAAACATTTGCAGAGGAAGCGGGCTCTGGCAATGGAATGGCTTTTTTAACAGAGCAAATTTGCATCACTGAAGCAGATAAAAACGCTTTAATGCAGAAGCGTGACGCTACAACACGACCAGCAGATTTTGAATTGCTGAGAGAGACACAACAACTGCTGCAGCGAAAAACAAATGCCTTTAGAAGGCGAGTCGGCGAAGCGGGTTATCAGGCTGTGCTACGCAACGATTCAGATATGGTACAAATCGTCGATCGCGAAAGCTTTAAGCAATTAGTGAAAAGAGTCACGTTGGTTGCAATTGGGGTTTTGGGTTTGATTGCCGCTTTTACCCCGGGTGTTGTTATTCCATCTACATTATTTGCAGTATCTGCTGTGTTATGGCTTTCGATAGATTCTTCTTATATTCACAATAAATTCGGCGATTGGTTACATCAATATATTGGGCAGATTCCGCCTGCTTTACGGCGCTGTGAACCACAACCTTTTCTACAAGAAGCTTTTGCAGTAGACCCGTAGCCAGAAATCGTGTAAAACTTAAGAATATGGACTTAAGTTCTGCATGGATTGGTGATTTTCTAGATTATATTCGCACGGAAAAAGGATTGTCTTCTCACACCATAGAGGCTTATAGTCGCGATGTGCGCTCATTTGCCGAAGCAATGGGCATTGAGCAATGGGAACTAGTCAGCAGCGAAACGATTCTTTCATTTTTATCTATTCTTCGAGATAAGGGGTATGCGAGTTCGACCATTTGCCGCACTTTAGTTGCTTTGAAGGTTTTTTTTCGCTTTTTGAAAAAGGAAGGAAAGATTCAATCGGATTTGGGGCGATATTTTGAAACACCGAAAATTTGGCAGCTGATTCCGCAGGTTTTGTCTATAGAAGAGGTCGAGGCTTTGCTCAGTCAACCGCAGGTGCATGATGTGCAAGGGGCTCGCGATAAAGCGATTTTAGAGCTGCTTTATGCAACGGGAATGAGGGTTTCTGAGCTTTGTGGTTTGAATCTTTCTGATCTTGCTGACACTTTTGTTAAAGTGCGGGGCAAGGGGAAAAAAGAAAGAGTTGTTCCCGTTGGGCGCAAGGCGATTGAGGCGGTCGACTACTATTTGTCTCACTTTCGCACGGAAATATCTGATGATCATGCGCCTCTTTTTATTTCATCGCGGGGCAAGAGGATGGATCGCATTGCTGTTTGGGCGCGAATTAAAGCTTATGGGAAATCTGCTCAAATTGCAAAATCGATTTCACCGCATACGCTGCGCCATTCGTTTGCTACTCATTTATTGGAAAATGGGGCGGATTTACGGTTGATTCAGGATATGTTAGGCCACGAGGATATCGGGACAACAGACCGGTATACGCACGTGACTGGAAATCGTTTGAAAACGGCGTTCAACCGTTTTCATCCTAGGCCATAACTTGTGTTTTTTCGCAGGCTTTGAGCACGTCTTGAAAGACTTGTGTCTTGGTGCCGCGGGCGTTGATTTGGTGCAGCATGCCTTGTTTTTGGCTGTAATACTCGATGACAGGCTTAGTTTGGGTGTGGTATACTTCTAAGCGTTTTAAAATAATTTCTTCCTTATCGTCGTCTCTTTGGTATAAAGAGCCGGCGCAGTGATCGCAAATGCCGGATTGGGCTGGGGGGGCGAATTGGGTGTTGTAAAGCTGTCCGCATTGTTTGCAAGCTTGCCGCGATACAATTCGTTCGACTAGATAACGGTCAGGGATGTCGAAATTAATTGCAATGACGGTACTTTGCTCGGCTATCTGCTTATCGAGCGCTTCCGCTTGGTCTACAGTGCGTGGAAAACCATCGAGAATGTACCCGCGTGCGCAATCGCTTTGCCGGACTCTATCAGCTAGCATTTCGAGCACAAGGTGGTCGGGGACAAGTTGTCCGGCGTCTATGAATGAACGGGCTACGTTGCCGAGCGGTGTCTTATTTCGAAGGTGCTCTCGAAATAGGTCTCCTGTGGAGATGTGAGGAACTCCCAGGTGCTGGCTTAAAGGAGCTGCGTGCGTCCCTTTGCCGGCACCCGGCGGGCCGAGCAAAATGACGATCAAAGGGGTTTCGATTGCAAGCATAATACCATCCTACGGAACGAGTATATATTACCTCGACAATTGATTTTACTCAACGGTAACGTGAAATGATTTGCCTGATTTAACAGAATTGCTCACGGCGCAATCCCGAATTGCTGATTCGAGGATTTTTTTTCCTTGTTCAGGCTGCGAGCATCCGGTTACGTCAAGAAAAAATTCGAGATGCGACATGTAGAATCCGGCCTCAGACGGCTGCTTGTCGACGGTGAGGATGGTTCTGCCGCGGATTTGCTGAAAGGAGATTTGCGCTTTGGCGCAATAAACTTTATATGTTGCGATCAGACAGTTTAAAACGGCTAATGCAAAGAGATCTTCCGGCGAGTAGCCGCTGCCGGGGCCCATGAATTCTGCGGGAATAGCGCTTTGGATGGGGGGGAGTTCGTCGCTTTGGGCGATCCAGTTGTTTTCGATGCCGGGGCCGGCTTCTGCCGATACTTCAAATTTCAGTGGGAATTTTACCATTGCACACATCCTGGTTATGGGCTGACTTGCCTCAATATATACTTTGAGTGATTTTTTTCAAAAAAAAAGTGTCGTTTACAGAAGAGAAAATTTCGTGTATAATATACGCAGGGGGAAATAACAATGCAATCTACATTATCAATAGATATTCCGGCATCTTCTTTGGATTTAACTTCTAATTTGGGTTACGGTTTGATTTTTCGTCCGTTCATCGCTCATGTAAATCCCAATGTAAATCCGATGATGCTGCGCAACCGCTATCAAAATTTGCGCAAACATTTTATTCGCCGGCGCTAGGGAGTATTTGGGAAAAATGCGCTAAGAGGCTATTATAAGGGCCTCTAAACATTTAGAATCGGCGCAATGCAACAAGAAGAAGCTCTCCAAACACGGCAGAGAAGAATGGGCCGTGTTCTCGTTTGGTCTAATCTACTGAGCGAACCTTTATTTACTGTATATAATTTTTTAGGTTTCATCCTTTATAAGGATCTAGGTGCATCGGCATTTACGCTTGCTTTGATGACAATGCTCAAGCCTATAGCCACGATTTTATCTTTTTACTGGAGCTCGGGTCTGCGTAGAAGAGGGGCTAATCTCAAATCCAATGCTCTTTGGGCTGGGTTTTGGATGCGCGCTCCGTTTTTATTGTGTCCTTGGATCTGCGATGTGTGGTTTGTTGTCGCTGCAGCTGTCAATTATATGTTTTGGTATCGAGCGGGAATTCCGGCTTGGGTTGAAATGCTCAAGCGCAATTTAGACAGCGGGGTCAGAGAGCGGGCTTTTTCTTTGAGTTCGGGACTGGCTTATGCGGAGGGAGTGGTTCTTTCGTTGGCAGTCGGCGCCCTATTGGATCATGAGGCGCAAAATTGGAAATACTTGCTAGCAGGGTCTTCTTTGATCGGGCTTTTGGGTTTGGCTTTGGTTCAGCGGGTTCAGGTCGAAGAAGATAGCGGAGAATCTCCAGAAGGGGTGTCTTGGAAGGAATTGTTGATCAGCCCATGGCGCGATAGTTTGCTTTTGATGAAAAATCGACCTGATTTTGCCCGTTTTCAGTGGGGGTTTATGATTTGTGGTTTTGGGGTGATGCTGATTCAGCCAGCGCTTCCTCTGATTGCAATCGATCGTTTAGAGGTGAGTTATTTGGAAATTGCTGCTGCGGTTTCTATTGCCAAGGGGCTTGGATTTGCGTTGAGCGCGCCAATCTGGGCTCGGTGGTTTGGCAGAGTTTGTATTTTTCGCATTTCGAGCGTTGTTTTTTTATCGGTTGGATTATTTCCGTTGCTTCTTTCTTTATCTCCTTTCAATGGATTGTGGCTATACGCTGCATATTTTTGGTATGGCGTAGGCCAGGGGGGGAGTCACTTAGTGTGGAATATGTCGGGACCTGTATTTGCAGGTAAGGAGGAAAGCTCTCGGTACACGGGAGTCAACGTTGCTTTAGCTGGACTGCGGGGCGCGATTGGACCGGGCCTGGGCGGTTGGCTTGCGATGATTTGGGGGCCGATTCAAGTTCTTTATGTGGGCGCTTTATTTTGTTTGTATAGTGGGTTTCTCTTACTTTATAAAGCGGATGAAAAAAAATCTTTGTCGGTAAACGAGTGAGTTGAGTATACATAGAAAGAGAAAGGATTTTTCTATGCGCTCAATTTGTTCTTCCCTTGTTGCTTTATCTTTGATGGGTTCGATTTTTGCCGATCACGTAGAGGAATCGGACATTTATAAAAATGAGGTCGCGATTTTTTTATCTCGTAGCGATAGTGTGCCGGCAGAGGTAAAAGATGCGTCTGATCCATATTATGAGGGATATTTGCAGGCGCTAGTCGATATGCATTATGCGGAATATCGCGTGATTGTGATCGTAAAACATCACAAGGTATGGCTCGCTAATCTGCCGAAAAACCGATTGATTGCCAATTCGATTGTTTCTTTTGTCGGCGATGTGCCCGGCGTTAAGGAAGTTTTTGTGATCGAGGGCGTTCCTCCGGAGGACGCAGAACTCCGAGAAAAATATGTGCGGCGGCCTCAAATTACCGGCGTATGGTTTCCTCAAATGACGGAGTTATTTCAGCCGTTGGTAGCTGACCCGAGAAATGTGACTTATACATTCGGTTGGCGCAGCGGGGATAGGGTGTGCGGCTGTAAAGCGGTGAATTTTTCGTTCGGCGATGATTTTGCTATTTACCGTTGGATCAATGCTCTTTGGGGCGGCGATGTGCAAGTGGGGCTGGAGGCGGGGATTTGGTCTGTTTTTAACATGGATCCAAGTCCTGATATCGCTGGCGGCACAGAACTTGTGAACACAGATTATTATGTGGGTATTCCGATTACATTTGCCCGTGATAAGTGGTCTTTTCGTTTGCGCGGTTACCATATTTCCGGCCACTTGGGTGATGAATTCATGGTCAATCATCCCGGATTTAAACGGGTGAATCCTAGCATTGAGGCGATTGATTTTTACACTT
>JAJXVT010000039.1 GCA_021781995.1 bacterium
TCCGATCTAGCTTTCTGGTGTTTGATTTCGCATAATCGTTCAGTATACGTCGCAAGAATTAAAAATGGAAGTGGGAGTTGCAAAACAGCTACCGTTAAAATTATTGGTTTTTTCGGGTAAAGCAGTTTTGCAATTGGTGTTTGTCCTTTAAAAATTACCGCCTAATTCAATGCTTGCAAAATAGGATTGATACGAAGAGCCAAATTGTCCTTGGAAATCCAAAATCCCGTAAGGCATTTTTTGATTTTGAGGTAAAAAGGCACTTCTGAGCTCTATTCCTAAGAGGTTTTCATTTTGACTGGAACCGATAGCTACTGGGAAAGAAGAAGACGAAGCGACAAAAGCTACGCTTTTGCTATTGAAGTGAAAAGGAGCTTGACTGACGTAGCTAGCCTTTTCCTCTAAAATGCATTCGCCCCAGCTGTAGTGCAGTTGTTCGTAAAAGCGCAGACCGGCTTCTGAGCGCAGTAGTGAGTTGTATTGATCTTTCATTACAACGTTGAGTCCGGACGCTCCGCTCTCTTTAAAATGACCTTGCCAATTGTTAACCCAATCGAACATGGCAAAAGGCTCTACTGTCAACCAAGGTCTGCTAGGTACTGCATAGCTATAAGCAGCTTCGAGGTGCGGATTGAACAGGTACCCATGAATATGCGCTTTGGATGTTGCTAAGCCGCCAACGCTGTGTCTTTCATTGAAGGCCTGATATACACCTCCCCACAAAGCAATGTCAAACCAAGCATTATTGCGCTGATACGAACCGTATATATACGCCATTTCTTCTTGAACATGGCCGTGTCCTAACGATTGACCATAATGCAAGTAGTTGTATCCATAACCCAGGCCGCCGCCGACAAGGAAATTATTGGATCTGTAATCAAACGCCGTCAATACTCCTGCTACTTCGTTGTTGATTAACGGGGTAGATCCGTTAGATGATTGATGGATATACGATCCAAATGGAGTAGCCCAAACGGTGTAAGAAGGTTGTGTTTTGGGAACGATGCTGGTTGTTTTGGGTTTTTGATTTACGCAGAGGGTATCCGAAGCATCGGTTAAAAATGCTGTGTGTTGATGAGTTTGAGTTAGATTCCAAAATTTGCGCTGCACTCCTATGTGCGAAGTCAAAGCAAAGCTTGCTGCTAGTTGTCCCTGGATAGCGCCTGTATATGGACCGATGGATTTGGGTGTGGCAACGGTGGCGACCAGTTCTGAAGGCGCTGCGACACTAACCAGTGAAAGCCCTGTTGGCCAGGTTGTATTTTGCGGCAATACCGTAAATGCACCATTGGGCGCAATGAGAGCAGCATAACCTGGTATGCCTGATGATGCGCCGAATGATGGATCGGAGGTGCTGATTAAGCTTACTCCTGAAGCATTAATCGAAACACTAGAAACTGTTTGATGAGTGGGTAGACTGGGGTCTGTAACATTGAGTAATGAGCCATTGTGAATCAGAGCTACATAAGGGTTATTGGAACCGTTGACACCGCCTATGATGCCGTCTCCTGAAGCATTGAGGCTAGATGCTGTAATAGATCCATTTGTCGGTAGACTATCCCCTGTAAGAGCGGTAATGTTGTGCAAAGAGTCTATCATAGCTGCGTAAGGGATGTATGGCGAAGCGGCGTTTTGAACGCCTGCGATAATGCCGAGACCTGTTTGGTTTATGGCGACCGTTTCAATATTGCCTTGCGCAGGCAGTCCTGATGCAGTAGTTACTGTGCCCGCTGAAATAATTCCTAAGTACGGTAATCCGTAAGATTGACCCCCAACTAACCCGTTTCCTGAGTTATTGAAAGCAACAGCCGATAAGTAGCCATGTAAAACGGAAATTTCGGTATTGATGGTGGAGCCTGAGGTAAAACTAATGGTCGAAGTACCTGTGACGCTAGGGCTGTGGTTAGCGATAATGATGCCATTATTGGAATCGTTGATCGCCACATGAATACCGTCGAGAATGTTTACATCCCAGCTGCCTCCGGAAATTGCGGTTGCAACGCCATTTGCTACAAAGGCAGCGTATGCCGTACCGGAAAAAGGCTGCCCTGCTATCAGTCCTGAACCAAGAGTATTGATTGCTACAGAAGTAATTTCAACGCCAGTTGCAGAAGGTAAACTTGGAATGGGCGTGAGAGTATTGTCGGGATTGACAAATGCTGCATAATAAGTGGTTGCACTCGTCTGCCCCCCAATCAACCCTATTCCATTAGCATTCATAGCAACGCTAACGATACCTCCTAAAGTATCGGGACTGAAATTGAGTGCAATCACATTGCCTGAGCTGTCGACGAGCGCAGCGTAATAGTAGTAGTTGGTGTCATCAGGTGTTGAACTCCCACCGATTAGACCGCTACCGATAGAGGCAAATACATTGTGAACTAGAGCCATTGAAATCCAGCCCATTTTTTTTGCTGCCATGGAAATCCTTTGCTGCATTGATTTATTGACTTGGGTGATTTTTGGTGTATACGATTTTTTTGTTCATGTCAAGTGGTGTCATCTTCAAACCCAAGGAGTTTGCGAGCCTTTTTTTTAGCTTCATCTAATGGGGCGGAAGGGAGTGAACGATCTTTTGGAGCAAATTCATCGCATAAATTCATGCGTTCTCGTTCTTTAATCCATTCAGTTCCAGGTACAACACAGTCGTTTGGTTTGCCAGGGGAGTAAAAACGGCAATTTAAACAGACATGCAAGTCTATGCCGCAGCTCGGACACTGTTCCCGATAGTTTATTTTTTTTAGATCGAGATCACGAAAACATTTCCAACAGTTCATTTTAGTACCTTGGTTCAATTGCCACATTCGGTTCTTTTCGGTCAAAAAATCATGTCAATAGTATGTCGTCAAGTGAAAATTGCATGCATCCAGAATTTCATTCATAAAAAGGTGTTTTGGACGCTTTTTATTTAAAAGTAATCTACTTTGCACTTATTTCTTTAATTTAATTTAAATATTGTATAAAGATTGTAATAAGAGGGATGTATGGATGCTAGATTGTTACCTTGTGTTTTTTACCAAGAAGAAAGGGGGAGAGTTCGTCTAGTGGGATGGCCTGATCCTGAGAATGGTATCGCAATTATGGAAACGTCTCCTTTATTCAAAGGGTTTTATTACAAAGTGATAGATGCTCGTGGGAGTGTAGTTTGGCTGAATAGGAAAAGTGCACAAAAAAGAATGAATGATGTTCAATTTTATCCAATCTGGCGTCGCTTAGATCCTTTGTATGCGGTAAGATTTGAAGAAGCTCTGAACAGAGAGTGTGGTCGTTTAAATCGAAGTTTAGCGCTTTGTTCCGTTGATCAATTGAGTGATTCAGCATTGGCAGAAATTGTATCCGTTGCGCATAGGAGATTTTTTCGTAATTGTAAAATTCGATTGTCGTGCACTCGATCTGTGTTGGTAGACGTTCAACAAGATCGGAAATATTTGTTGGTGACTCATTGTGCTAAGAAAGGAGACGTTTGTCTGGGAGAAGGGGCTTGTTCTAAAGTGAAATACGCAATCGATTTAACGCATTGCAAAGAATCGGCGGAAGAGGCGGCTCGTGTTTTGGCTGTCAAAATTACAAGAGCTAATTCTAAAAGTAAAAAAGCATGGGAAAGTTTTCGTCAAGAAGGTGTAATTTTGCAAAGCTTGCAAGATATTTCGGGAGTTGTACGTATCGTATATTCATTTGAATGCGCAGATTTAAAGTACAGACGTAAGCTGTATACTATAATGCCAGTGTATCAATCCAATTTGTTGAGAATATTGAACGAAAATCGAATGAATAGAAAACAATTGATTCGGTTGGTTTTAGATGTTGCTGTAGCGATATACGAAATTCATAAAAGACAAATTATCCATCGGGATATTAAACCTGAAAATATTTTTATTTATAGTGAAGAGGGTGTTTATCGCGCAGTCTTGGGAGATTTTGGATTTGCCGGGACAGCTCCAAATGTGGAAGCAGGATCGTTGCGTTTTTTTTCTCCAGAAAGGGTGAGGTATTTGCAAGACAGAAGAAGCGGCTGGATTACTCCGGATTATGATTTTCTTGATGATGTTTGGGCTTTTTCATTGGTGGTGTATACCCTGTTCACAGGAAGGTATTTATGGCTTTCAAGGAATGCGCAAGAATTGTGTTGGGAAATTGCTGCTATTACTCAAGAAGAAATCGATTGTGAAATTGATCGCTGGACAGGATCGCTTGCTACTTCGGAATTATTGAAATCACTCATTCGGGTAGAACGGTTTGAAAGACCGGATATGGGACTTGTGTTAGCTATGTTGCATCACTACATGCGCATCTCTTGAGAAATGTCATACAACGGAGCCGCTACAAAACTCATTTTTCCTTAGCCTTAATGTTTATAAACGTTGAGCACATAAGGAATGATTGAGCGAATAGTTGATGAGTAAAATATTGTGAATTTCGTCTCCGTTGCTATTATAGCCGATGATCACCGCGTCTCCAAGCGACCAACTGTCGAAAGTTCTGGCACCATTTTGAGCAATCAACCACATTGTATCATCTGAAAGTTCTACCAAAAAGTTGTTTTGATCGATTGATTTTATAGTTAAGGGGCAGTCTTGCTTATATAGTGATTCTGAAGCGAGATTGATTTCAGCCGAAGATCCGTTAGTTTGATTGATCAAGCGATATTGATATGAAGTGAACCATCGATTATTTTGCGTTATGAGAAAAGTGTCTTTGTCGTTCCAGTATAATAATTTAGGAGCATCGTAAGAACTCACTGTCCAGATAGAATCGTCTTCTAGTTGAAGTGTATCGCGCTGGATGGACATATTGGTAATTTGATGCTGCACTTCCGGTATGTGAATTTGTGGAAATTGATCAAAAATATAACTGCATTCTTCATAAATGGATTCATTTTGGGTATAGGAAGAGACTGAAGTGGCACAAATTAGAGCGCACATAAGTTTGGCAGTTGATTTCATATTCGAAACTCTCCATTAAGAAAAAAGTGGTGCCTCAGCATAACTTATGGGTGAAAATTTGAACAGAATTTTTTTTGTTTTTTTGTGCATTTACTGCGAGTTGGTAGGTGCTAATATTCCTCATTTGTTTTCAGTAGCCGGCGGAATATATGATTTTAGCCGCTGCAAACATTCAACAGCTGAATTTGAGATGGAGATGAAATTTCACTGGCAATGGTTAAAATCGCCCAATCGCTATTTGGAGTTTAGGCCGTTAATTGGTCTAATGGGTACTTTACAAGGATCTATATACGGATATATCGGCATAAATTTTGATCTATTGTTTTGGGATCATGTTTTGATCGCTCCAGGTTTTTCTGCCGGATATTATTCAAAGGGACAGGGTAAAGATCTAGGATATCCAATTGAGTTCCGATCGGGTTTGGAATTTGGATGGCAATTTGATGATTGGCATAGACTTGGAGTTCATTTTTATCATTTATCTAATGCCAGCTTGGGTCGTAAAAACCCCGGTGAAGAATCTATAGTTCTATATTATGACATTCCAATTGGTGATAATTTTCCTTATCACAGATAATAGTTGAATTATAATTTTGTTTTTGGTTAATAATTGATTTGGAGGCTTGCGGTGGCGGAAGAACTCAATTTTGACCCTATTCCTTTTATTGATGGCCCTCATCATCAAACAATTATTGGTTCTGTTTTTAATTTGTCGATAGAGCCCAAGTCTGTTCGTAAACTGATTCAACTATCTGATGGAGATAAACTTGCGTTAGAAATTACCACTCCGGATGGATGGAGTAAGAACGATTTAACGGTGATGATGGTACATGGTTTATGCGGATCTCACCAGTCTCCTTATTTAGTGCGCTTGGTTAAGCGATTAGAGCCGTTAGGAATAAGGGTGGTGCGCGTAAATATGAGAGGAGCTGGTTCAGGGCGTGGATTAGCAAAAAAGCATTATCATTGCGGTCGTAGTGACGATATTTTTGAGGCTTTAAAAGTGTTAAAAGAAGAACATCCTGATTCTCCTTTTATTTTAGCTGGTTTTTCTTTAGGAGGGAATATTTCCTTGAAGCTTGCAGGAGAGTTGGGAAATTTAGCGGGGCGATATTTAAAAGGAGTTATCGCTGTATGTCCTCCGGTCGATTTGTTGTCAAGCGTTCGTCTATTTGGAAAATCTGAAAATGAAATATATGAAAATTATTTTTACAAACTAATGAGAGAGGAAATTTATTATCGACATAATTTATTTAAAGATTTGCCAAAGATAAATTTGCCTAAACAGATGAAAATATATGAATTTGACCAATTGTATGTGGCGCCAAATGCTGGGTTTTCGAATGTGCTCGATTATTATGCAAAATGCAGCGCTGTGAATATCGCAGAAGAAATTACCGTTCCAACTAAAGTGTTATTTGCTATGGACGATCCGATTGTGTCGGCATCTGGATTGGATCAATGTGTGTTGCATCCCAATGTGAAGGTATATAAGACAAAAAAGGGAGGACACATGGGGTATTTGAGCTCTCCCTTAAGCGAAACTGGATTATATTGGCTCGATACTGTAGTTCAAGATTGGATCTTTAAAATGTCCAAGCCATAGAAAAATGTTTTGGTGTGTTGGTCGTGGCTCGCATCGCCGCTGCTTCGAGCGCAAACAAAGTAAAGTCATACCACGCGTGCACCGCAACACATTCCTTGAGCGATCGATTTTTTTGTGCCAGCCAACCGGCGTACGCTCCAAATGCAGCGATGTAGGGTATGCTTACCGTGTAATATGTCTGACGATACTCAGAAGGCAAGTTATGAGCGTTGCTTAAGTGAGCTGCGCCAAATGCAAGAGAAGATAGAATCCAGCCCCCGATGGGAGTAGCGATTTCAGACAATGCCGGTTGTAAAAAACCTCGAAATAAAGCTTCTTCACGAATGCCGATTGGAAATGCCGTAAATGGAATGACGTCGGCTAGCGAGATAGACATTGGGGCGATATGGCCGTAAGCCCAGGTAGAAAGAGCTGTGCCAACAGCTAGAGTACCAAAAATACCTGCCCAAACTTCAGGTTTACTAATGGTTTTCCATTCAAATGGTGCATATATTAAATCAGAAAATGAATCTTTGGGCATGGGGTAGTGGTAATTGGCAGGTCCATTGAATGAACGCGCATCTCTATATGCAGCGTATATTCCATAGATCATTATTGTTTGCATGCTTTCTATTCCTGAATAAACAGCAACAAAATTATGAGATTGAGTCGCAAATACGTAGCTTGCCGCGGCACTGCCGAGGAATGATCCAGCAGTTGCATAATCTCCCAGATATATATGGCCAAGTCCGGGAACGATCGCTAAAGATGCTGCAAGTGGTGCATATTTTGTTGGTTTTAGACCTTCGTAAGAAGGTAGATAAAATGCATCATTGGCAGCAGCGTCCCGATAACGCGGCAACGTCGATTGTTCAACAACATTGGTAGGAACGGTAGATTGAGTTGTATCAATAGTGCTATGAAGCAGTGAAGTGAATGCGACACCAAAAAGTAGATATTTCATTGTTCGATCTCATGCGTATGTATTTGACCCAATATTTTATGATAAATACAGATTTTTAGGATACGACTTTATTAAGAAAGCGTGAATTTTAGGTCGCGTTGCAAAATCAGACGATACATGGCAGTCACTGCTGTCGCGAGAAAATAAACTCAAAATCATCGGAATAAGAATTTATGAAGTGGAACCTTCTAAACGTTTGAATTCTTGATTTAGCGATCGAACAGAAAGAATCCAAAAAAGAACAGTAAAGGCGATGAGAGGAATGAGAAAGTTGGTGATTGAAAGCACTGAACCTGTGCCAGCGATTTGAATCAAAAGAATTTGAATCCAAGCGGCTCCAGATTTACCAAGGCGCGAGCCTATAACATCGATAGCAGCTTTGCCTTTGACTTTTGATTCTTGATCTAGTGGAATATAAGACATTTCTTTCGTCGCATCGAAAAATGCATATTTCATGACTTTAGTGGAAATATTTTGAAAAGCTCCGAAAAGAACGATGAGCATGACCGGTGTCATCCCGAATGTATTTGTGAGCGGAGAAATCCATTGTTGATTCGCGAATAAAAGTAAGAAAATTAAGCTTGTAGCTCCGATGACAATAGGGGGGATTTGGGCGCAAAAGTGCCAACCGAGTCTGCGAATGATAAAGCCGCTGATGAATAAAGAAATAAGGAGTGAGCAAATGCCAACAGAAGAGCTGATTGTAGCCATGAACGATTGGTATGCGCCTGTGTCTGGGTAAGCCAATTTAAGATTTGCTTTCCAAGTCACCTCTGTTAAGTTGATGGTTAAACCGTACGCTACGACCATAACAGCAATGGATCGCAAATATCTTGAGCGAATAATGAAGCGCAAGCTGTCCATTAGGGAAAGTTTGGTTTTTCCGTCAAAAGAGGTGCTTTTATCTTCCGGTTGATAAAGTCGTTTATCGTTTAAGACCGTTCGATTGAGCCACCAGTGCAATGTGATAATCATCAATCCGAAAAAAAGAACGCAAAGGACGAGATTTTTTAAAGCAAACTGAAAATCAGAAGCGAGATATTGTCTCGTAAAATATATGACGAGCGGACCTGTAAATATCTGCGCTAAGTCCCCTCCAGCGATAAATAAGTTATAAGAACGTTTTGCTTCATTAAAATTACAAATATGATTTACAAAACCCCAGAATAAAAGAAAAATAACAATTTGACCCCATAATTCAGCTAAGACGAAAAATAACGAGGGAATCCAATTTCGATAAATTGCAACCCAATGACTGTTTTCAGTTCCTAATTTTGTTAACAACCAGTCAGCCGATGCATGGGGAGAGAGCGCGTCCATGTTTGGATATAAAACAAAGCCGTATATGCAAACAAATGAAACAAAAAAGATTACTATTCCGTAAAAAAGAGTTGAACGGCGAAAGATAGTGGTGAGTTTGGAATAAAGTAGTGTTGCGCCTAAAGCAATGGGAAGAACAATCCATCCTTTTAAAACTGGTATGACTTCGGCCCCGGAGCCTTTTGCAGTCACGACAAAGGCATCTTTCATCGTGTTCAGTACTCCGTATGTAAACGAAATAAAGAATTTCATGAATAAAAGAGGAAGGATTTTTTTTAGTTCATACCGTTCAATCGGCCAGAACTTCTTTCTCCATAAAGCTAATGAGGACCAAATCCTCGATGCCATCCGTAAATCCACGTTCAGATCCGAGAAAGTTATAACCCGAATTGCCCATAAATGTCGAGTTGTTTGTGTTTAAAAAAACATTACGCTATTATTCTTCCACATGGAAGAAGTAATTCAAACGCGTGTGGCTCCCCGACTAGTGTGGAAGGCATGGGAAGATGCGCATGAAAGTAGAGGGCTGGGTAAATTATCTGCAGGGCAATCTGGCAAATCGCCTTTTCGATATAAAGTATTACAAGTCGTTCCTGGTGAGAGTTTTACAATTGTGTGGAAGGCTTACTTCGTTCGTTTGATTTTTCGACATACAGTGAAGCCTGCGCCGCGAGGAGCTGAAATCCGATATGATGTTCAAATTAAAGGTTTTTTTGCCTGGCCAGTTCGCTGGTTTTTAGGAAAAAAAATTAGGTCGAGCATTTATGCTGTTTTAAAAGCAATGGTACATCGTTTAGAAAAATAGATTTGCAATAGATTCATTGTCTTACAATAAAATCATGTAATAAAACCTAGCAATAGGCGAAGCTTTAAGAGAATAGCCCGCGATGAAACCTTGTGCTTTGAATCCAAGTTCAAATTCAAAGCCGGATTTGTCTTTTCCATATGAACAGATGATGGAACCTCCTGCCCCCAATCGAGATTTGTATTGTTCAGAATAAGGGTAAAGTGGTTTGTGAGGGTTGGGGGGCTCGTGAAAATCGATATCGATCGCAGAGATATTGCCTGGAAATAGCAAGAGTTGCGGTTGTTTCCAGCCATCCAATCGAGCGCCTATAGCCCAGCCGTTGAATTGCCATATAGATGGAGCATAAAATCCCCCGCCGTAATAATTATTTTCTCCGTGTTTTCCTCCTTTTAAGTAGAAGTAAAATGCTTGATGGTTTTGCAAAAGATAGTTTTCGAAAAGATATTCAGGACCAAATGGAGTTAGTTGGAGTCTGCAATTGAAGAGATAACCGCGGTTAGCTATAGGAATCATGGGAATAGTAGTTTCTTGGCCTGAAGACAAGTAGTGAAACCAAGAGTAGATTGCATAATAGGTGAATGGATCTATGAGATTGATCCATGACCAATTTTGAATAAATTGGCAGTTGAGAGGTTTTGCGGGATAAGTGTAGTTGAGAGCCTGAATGTAATCGTGGACGTCATGGCCGTTGAGAGTTGTGTCAGTATCTAATGATCCTACATATAAATTGAGATCGTATTGTCCTAATAAATAAAGGATGGATTGTTTTGGATCGATCCAATTGGCTTGTAGCCATTTGATTTTTGTGGCAAGTGCTAAAATCGCTGTAGCATTAATTCCGGCCAAAGAAATGGCGCTTTCATCTGTAGTGGTTAACCGATTGGATACTGCATATTCTGTTGCGCCTCCGCCATAACCGTAAGGGATAGGAGTGTCTATTTCGTAACCGATCACTTTAGCTTTGTGTTTTCCTGCAGAGCGAATTTGAAATCCGTGACCGAAAAATTCATGCTGCAATACGATGGCATAGTAGTTGAGAGGAAGCCATCCGAAAAAAAGTTCGCTCAATCTCCATAATCTGGCTCCGGCTTGCGCAGAGTAGCAAATTGCGTTTTGGCCTAAAATAGCGTTCTCGATCCGTTCTATTGCACGTGTAGCAAATAAAAGATTTTCTGACCCGGCGTATGGAGAAAAATCTATGTCATAGCCCAATTGATAAGAAGCTAGATGGAGTAATTGTGGAGGCGGCGATTGTGCTTGAAAGTCAAGTGGAACCGAAGCAAAAAGAGCTGTACAAAGAAGAAGCATTGCGGAGATTTGCGTCGATAGGGTAAACATAAGCTTTATGAGATGTACGGGTTATTGCACTGCTGCAAGTTATGATATTGCACGGCTCTTTCAATTTCTGCAAGTCAGTGGTTCGGCTCAGCTTTTTCGAGATGTGATTCATATGCAATCTAAAGATGAAGCTGGAATTAAAAGAGATATTTTTTATTACCCTTATGGGGCGGTTTTATTTTGGGGTTTTTCCGAAGAAGAAGAACGATCTATTCTATCTTCTTTAAAAAAATTTGAACGCGATCCATTGCCACGCGTTGAAGTAGATGAATTTGAATTTGCCTACGGCGATAAAATGCAGGTCGAACGCGATAAAATTATCCTGCAAAAAAAAGATCCTGTGACTAAACTGGCTGTGTCTTATGCAATTGGTCAGTCGGTGAAACTCACTGTGTTTGAAGAAGCTATTAGCCGTTCAATTGAGCTTAGCAAACAACTGCCTAAAGAATTGGCAACGCGAGGGAAAATTCCACTTTCGCGCAAAGAGACATCTCGGAAAATGGGTGAATTATTTTTAGAGCGCAACTATATCAATTTACATACTGAAATACTCGATACGCCTGAATTTTTTTGGGAACATTCTGAAGTTGAGCCTTTTTATCGTCGAATGATTCACTATCTTGATGTCAATAAACGCGTTGAATTGCTCAATCGACGTTTGAAATTGATGCATGAACTTTATGAAATTTTAGGTAATGAACTCAATCACCAACATTCGTCTCGATTGGAAATTACAATTATCATTCTGATTGTGATTGAAGTAGTTCTTGCGATGTTGCGAGATGTTTTTCACCTCATTTAAACAAATGTTATATACTCGTTCCGTTCGAAAGCCCCTACGAAAACTTCAATTGAAAGCTCTCTCAAATCGAACAAAAAATTGAGGACAATATTGCATTTAATATTAACCTCAA
>JAJXVT010000040.1 GCA_021781995.1 bacterium
ATCATGCGTTGGTGCAAGAACCGGGAGATCGTTCTTTTTGCGCAAGATGCAGTCGCGCTTATAATCAATTTTTAGGGCGCTCTGATTATCGACTTTCCTCAATTGTTCGTTCTTTATATTCAAATTTTAATTTACCACCTGCTGACAAGCAGTTATTAATAAATAAATTGGCGGCTTCTTGTCATATCAATTTAGAAAACACGGCACTTGATGAGTATACACTCGATGCGACAGCTAGGGAAAAATATCTCCGATTTACAAAAAATTTTGATGCCAATGATCCTGTGGCAATTCGCTTGCGTACGGCGATTGATGGCAGTATAGCACGAGAAAAATTTCTAGATGTCGGTTTGGATCCCGCCATTGTTGTGCGTGATGTGCAAGCAGCTATTTATTTGGTTCGGTCGCGGCTTTTATATTCGATAGCTGGATATCAAAATTCAACGAGCGCCGGACTTGAGAAACATCCTTTGTCATTCAATGCTGCAAATCAGCTTTGTATTAAAAAACAAGGACAGCTAGTACCTGTTATAGAGATTGCACGCGACATCAAGCCCACGCCAACGCAAAGCGGGTTGTGGAGTAACGATTCTCAGTGTTGGAATTATTTTTCTCCTCAAGGCCTAATTCCTGCCGATCGATATCGCACGCCTGAAGAATTAATTCCAGTAGAGCAATTATCTAATGAAGAGAGAGAAACTTTATTAAATCACGCTAAAACTTTTAACGGCATTCGAGATCTAGAGCTTGATGAAACTGAAGAACATTTAACTTGTGTGCTACAGATATTTACTAACCCGCGCCAATTAGATCACCATAACTCTTTTCTTGCACGATGCGCGGCGCATATACCTGTTCATGCCGCTATCCGTCTTGTGGATACAGAGGGGCGCGTTTATTCTACAGGTTTTGGCTCAACGGAAGAAGAAGATGAATTTAATCAAGGCATACGCAATTTCGCTGCTTCAATCAATGGGGTTCCTACATTATTAGATTATGAAGAATTTCGAAAACATGAAGGAAGAATTGTCACAAGCATTGCGATTACGCCGGAGCGCTTTGGATTGATTATAGACCATCTAAACAATTATCGTCGCAATACAGTCAGGTTTAATATTCTCAAACAAAATTGCACCATTCTTGCTCGCCAATGTCTCATGTTTGCAGGTGTACCATGCGATAATGAAATTACTGTGGGTAGACTTTTCGCCGATGTGCTTTTGCCTCCGCGCATGCAGCGTTTTCACGCAAAGATGCTTCAGAAGCTAGAATCTCGTTTATGGATTCGCACTGCTTTTCAAATCTTATTTTTTATTCCAAATAAAATCATGTTATTCGGATTAGCAATATTGATATGGTGTATCGGGGGTTCACGCGGGTCTCCTCTCCCTGAAGTGCAGCCTGGTTTAGACGAAGAAATGCAAGTGCAGGAGGAAGATGAAATGATGTACAGATTTAGATCCGTGCTCAGATCGGCGCGTGATTTTTTTGCAGCGGACATAGGGGCTATTTATCACTCCACTCCATTGATTCGGTGGCAGTTAGCCCAGCAGTCTACGTGCGTTCACTCGTATCGCGTCCCCAAAATGGCAATAATGCCGGAAGAGGAAGCGGAACAATTGCGGCAGCGTTTAGCTATAATATACGGATAATTAGCGAATCTTAGCGAGATTCTTGAGCTTTAAAAGCTCTTCTCGCAACATTTGCTCGGTTTCGTCCATGACTTCGTCTTCAGATGGACCATTGACACAGCTATCCCACAGAAAGAAATAGCCGCTTACGCATGATTGAGGAAAGTAAATCTCTTCGCCCGGAGGTACGTCTGCAAAATTCAATAAAGGACCCTGAGAGTATGTCATAACTTTCCTTGTTATTAGTAAATTAATAACTGCTACATAATAATGTTAACATTTTACTTTATTAATTGTCAATAAAGGTATTACTATTGTAAGTCTTTGATTTTGAGCGGCGAAGATTCGTGCGCATGTGGTTTATTATGAGTTATTTAAGTCTTTTACCAGCGATATTCTAGATGGATGTTGCATCGTTGGCCAAAGTATCTAGAATGCCGTTGGGCGGAGGTCTCTGCATTATACCGAATGGATGTGAGAAATTCCTTGTAGGCAACGCTGAGACCGAAATCTAACGAAAATAGCTGCCAAGCGTGGTTCCACCCCTTGATTTCGAAAGGGATAGATTCTCCCTCGAAAGTGGTGCGATATTTTTGTCGTCCAATTGGACATTCCATGACCCATCCAAGGGCGACGGTCGGGGATACGCAGATGGTTCGGTGGTAGTTTGTATCTTGTACTTGAAAGGCAAGGCCGGCTTCTGTTCTGAGTGTTTGCCCTGTGTTGGGATGCACTGTGAGATTTAAGTTAGTTGCGTTGCGTTCATGGATGGCATCGGTGTGTAAATAGAGATAATCGGCATTTGCGTATGGGTAGATCAGAGCGGAGGGGGTTCCAAAAAAATAGGCGAAGGATAGCTGCGTCATGACATCGAGAGCGTGAAATGAAGCAAGTGCATGTTCATCAATTGTAGAAAATTCGATTTTTCGCGTGGTGTCGTACGAGTTTTGTCCTGCGATGCATGATCCGCCAAAATAAAGCTGATCGTTTTCATAATCAAAATAAGCTGCTCCGTAATAACCTTGAGTTTGCCCGTGGCCTCTGAATTCATGCCATGTAAGCATGGTTTTATCCCAAGCAAAACCTGCGCCGAAGGTTAAATTGCGCCAAACATTGACATCGATCCCGACAGCGATCCCTTCGGTGGTTGACTTAAAGCCGATCTCTTCGCCAAAATTTTTTTCCTTTAACCAATTTCCAAATGGTTCAGTCCACAGTCTCCATTGATCAGAACAACAACATGCAAGATAAGGTTTTCGGTGAAAAATAGATGCGATTTGACCTCCAACATCTGCCTGAACTTCTGTAGCTATGCTGCTATATTGCGCGCCGTGCAAATCGTTGAGTGCAGTATTTGCGTCGGTGTTATTAAGTCCTAAAATGATAGAATAAACATTAGCGAGGCCTGGGGTAATGGTGCCGGAGGCGGTAAGCTCTGCTAAATTATTACCGACGCTTTTAGAGTTAAAAGATGTGTAATCGACGGCGCAAATAGAAGTTGACGACGCGCAAAGTAACGACAAAGCTGCGTACAACAGCGATTTTTTTAGCATAAGTACAATGGATACTATAAAGCTTTTCTTGAGTCAAGCGCTATTCCAAAGGGAAATGACTGGATTTTCTCGTTCAAAGCTAAGGGTGCTCAGCGATGCAACTGTTAAAGCAAAACAAGAAGCTTGAGCAATCTCGAGTTTCAGCCAGCGGGCAGCTAAAGATTTTAGAAAATGGCCGTGAGAAAATAAGAGGCAATTGCCATGTTGCTGCATTAGCCAAAAAAGGAATTGATCGACTCGTTGAGTCATTTGTTCTGGAGACTCTCCGTTCGGAGCTCCGTCTTTAGTTAGGCGCCAGGTTGGATTGAGTTTGCGAATTTCGGCGTGCGTCAAACCTTCGTAATCGCCGTAATCCCATTCGACCATGAGCGGTTCGGTGCGGGCGTTGCTAAACCCAGCAAGTTCGCAAGTTGTTCTAGCTCGCAAAAGCGGGCTAGTGAGAGCAAAATCGACAGATAGAGCTGATAAACGAGCTTTGAGATTTTTTGCCTGTTGACGCCCTCTTTCTGTGAGAGCAAGATCGGTGCGGCCGGTGTGTTTTCCTGATAAGGACCATTCTGTTTCGCCGTGACGGCAGATGAAAATTTGTGAAATTGCCATGATCGCCCTTTTTTCTTACGTGAACTCTTTTCGAAACCTAACATCCCGCGGCTGCTATGTCAATTTGTCAAGCCATATAAGCCTTCCTTATAGGAAATTTCTCGCATGCAAGGCAATAGACTCCGCAAATTCTGCTTGCAAAAACTATAGAGTAAAGATAAGATCGTTGCATTGAAACGAGGTTGTCATGAAGCGCTTATTTTTCGCTCTGCCGGCATTGATGCTCGCGGGATGTTTTTCTAAAGATGATGCAAATTGTATCATTTCTCAGCAATATGTCCATAAGTATGGGTTCAATGTGTCGCCCGAAGAATGGGAGCAGCGCGAGGCGGATGGTACGATTGTAGAACTGCTTAAAAGCGGCGTTAAAGTTAGCCGTTCATATGAAAACGGAGTGCTGCATGGAGAGACCTCTTATTCATTTCCCCATTCTAACGTCATTGAAAAATTGCAAGTATACGATCATGATACTTTGCTGAAGGAAATGCTCTATGACGGAACCGGAATGCCTTTAAAAGAAGAGTTATATGAGTTCGATAATCGTGTGGTCGTGACTAACTGGGATGATAAAGGCGCGCCGTTGAGCGTAGAAGAATATGAAAACGGCCTTCTTTCGGAAGGAAAATATTTCACGCCTTCGCATGAATTGGAAGCGCAAGTGGTCAATGGAATAGGGCAAAGAGTCCGAAGGGAACGCTCTGGCGCTTTGGCTGCGCGAGAGCAGATTTCCCATGGTGCAGTGACGTGCAGGACAACGTTTCACTCAAATGGTGAAATTCATACTGTTGCCCATTATGATGGCGAACAATTACATGGCGAACAGCTTAAATTCTCAGCAAATGGAATGCCACTGTTGAGATTGGAGTGGAGTCGCGGTGTATTGGACGGAACGAAGGTTGTTTATCGCAATGGTTATAAAGTTGCTGAAATCCCTTATGTTAATGGAGAGCGCAATGGAACAGAATACCACTACGATGATTTGGGGCATATCGTGGCTCAAATTGATTGGAAAAATGACCGTAAACATGGATTTAGTCAAATTCTGGGGGAAGAAGGTCTTTCCGAAAGTGAGTGGTATTATAAAGGTGAATCGGTAACGGCTTATACTTTCGATGTGTTAACCAATCGAGATGAAGTGGTTGCGGAACTTCGCGCAATGTCTGAATAAACAGTGAATTGCAAAATTCATTTCTCGTTACAAGAGCCCGTTTAAGGGCTTTTTTTGTTCATCAGAAAAATCTTTGATTTCTTGGATAGGTTCTATGATTTTTCAAAGTGCTATTTAAAGATTAGAGGCATTTTCAATGCTCGTGCTTAGGTCAGCTCGAATGAGCTGACCTCGTCAAAAAAATCATCGATTTGTCTGGACAACTTGTTTCTGCAATTGGCTCCAAAAATTACATCGCCTCAGCGGGGATTTCTACAGCAGCAGGTGCTGTGTCTGAATGGGAGGTCTCGGGAGCTTTTACTTCTGTGTGTGCTGACATGGGTTGTTCAGGTGCAGCATGTGCTTCCGGATGTGATGGTGTTGTGTCAGCAACACTGGGCTGTTCTGCTTGAGGAGTTTCAGCTTCTGCAGGGGTTGCGTCTGCGGTTTGTTCCGGGGTTTGTGGAGCTAGACTTTCTTGGGCAGCGCCTTCGCTGCACTCATCGACATCAGTGCAATCTTCTGATTCATAGGCCTGGGGAGGTGCAATCGGTGCTTCTGCAGGCACTGCAGGAGCCGCTTGTTCTACTGGTTTTTTTGGCTGGCATGCAATTGCCATCGCAATCGCAGAAGTAGCCAGCAATAATTTGCTCACGATCTGTTTATTCATATACCAACCTTGTTTTAGGTTCTTTCGGCCAGTATAAAGTAATGCAGAGATGTTGTCGAGCTTAGGAATTGTAAGAAAATGGAGCCGATTGCAAAACTACTTTCTGTGCCGAGAGCTCTTTTGGCACGTTTTTTGCTCCTTATTATACTGTTCGTATGAAACGAATGAGGGGAGACTATGAAAGAGCAACGTATGATTGAACGAATAGCTAAATTGGAAACCATCAATGATCAATTAACAGCAGAAATACAATATCTTGAAAGACTTACGCGCGCTTTAGGCTTTGCAGAAGGCTTGAAGACTTTAAAAGAAGCTGCACTTGAAATGCTCCAAGCTGATGGGAAAAAAATGCCATCAGAGGATGAGGCAAAATAATCCGGGGGAGGCAATTTTTGCCGCCCCAATGGGTCGAATTAGCAATGAGTGTTACAACTGGCCCTCTAAGGTGTTGCTTTTTCGATTAGATGTGCGTGAGCAGCTTCGACTTCCTCGTAGGAGAGTGTTTTGGATAGATCCCGATAGACGAAGCGAAATGTAGCATTGGTCTTTTGTGGAGTTTGAAAAAGATCTATCAAGGCAACGCTTTCAAGGATGGACGGAGCTTTTTGATGGATCGAGCGAAGGAGTGTATCAATATGGGATTTCGGTTCGAGGGCTATGGTCCAGTCTCGCTCAGAAGAGGGGAATTGAGGTAGAGAAGTCATGTGGGGCGGTGGACCCCGGTGGGTGCGTAGGTGTTCTGCGTTGAGTTCTGCGTAATAGAGTTTTTCTGAAATATCCATGCCGGCTAAAACGGTTGGGTGGAGTTCTCCTAAAGTTCCAATGAGCAATTGGTTGAAAAATATATCAGCTTGTCTGGAGGGATGAAAGGAGCTATGTGCCGAGGGTTTGAATTCAAAGTTGCAGATGCGTAGCCCTTCTAATAAATTTTCGATCATCCCCTTGAGATCAAAAAAGTCAAAAGGGACTGGTTTTACCCCCCAATGCTGAGGGCGATTTAGACCGGTTGCTAAAATGGCAGCCATGGGGAATTCTACGACTTTTTGATCTTGAAGAAAGTGAATCCTTCCCAATTCAAATGCGCTAAATGAGAGGTTTTTTTGGTCTTGATTGTGCCGTGCGGTTTGTAGAAGCCCGGGCAATAGAGAGGGGCGTAAAACGGAATATTCTTCTGATTTGGAATGGAGTGTTTCGAGTAGTGAAATCGGAGATTTTGCTGTTTCTCGAGCGATTTGAGCTAGTTTCGGAGAGATCAAATCGCATGTGAGAAATTCTTGCAATCCCAGACTGATCAATCGGCGTCTAAGCTCAGTTTCAAATAGATATTCTGGATCATGTGGGATTTGAGGAGAAGTTGCTTTCGGTAAGGGGCGCTCGATGTTATTGTAGCCGTAGATTCTCGCAACCTCTTCGATGAGATCGATTTCTTCATGCACATCATTTCGATAGCTTGGTACCGAAACGAGAAAAACGTCCGGATCGTGTCGCTGAACGGAGCATTCTAGTCGTTTCAAAATCGATTCGATTTCCCCTTCGGAAAGTTTTGTGCCTAAGAGTTGATTGATGCGAGCGATACGGCATCGAATTTGGCGCTGCTTAGGCGGGGTTGAATTGGTGTCGATGGCGCCTTGGCAAATTTTCCCGCCGGTTAGATTTGCAATCAACTGTGCTGCTTCATCGAGAAAGTCTTTTACAGCAGCGGGGTCTGTCCCTTTTTCAAAACGGTAGGAACTGTCAGTTCTCAATCCCATTTTCTTTGAGGTGTTTCGGATCGTCATGGAATCGAAATGGGCAGCTTCCAGAAGCACGCTGCGGGTATTGTCTGTGACAGCAGATGAAACGCCGCCGAGAATGCCTCCCAAAGCCAAAATTTGAGTATCGTCGGAGATGAGGATAGCTCCAGAGGGCACAGACCACTGGTTGCCGTCGAGGCCCTGGAATGACTGCGGTTGTTTAGCTAGTGATACGGTAATTTTATTAGCGGAAATTTTATCAAAATCAAATGCGTGCATCGGTTGGCCGTTTTTTAACAACATGTAATTGGTTGCGTCGACGACATTGTTAATGGGGCGGATTCCTGCGCATCTGAGTTGTCTTTGCAGCCAAAATGGCGATGGGCCGATGGAAACGTGCTCGATGAGTCTTGCTGTATAGCGGGGACAGGCGGTTGTATCTTCAACCGCAACGTGAATGAGTGAACCTGTTTTGCGCGCGGCGTTTTCCTCAGTTTTGGTTTTCGAATGGCGTAGAGGTTTTTGTAAAGAAGCAGACAACTCTCTGGCAATGCCTAGGGCGCTCATGCAATGGCCCAGGTTGGGGGTAAATGAAAATTCAAAAATTGGATCCCAGAGCAAATCTGTGCCATCAGCTCCAAGTGGATAGTCCATAGGAAGTTCTAAAATGCCGGTATGATCATCATATAGGCTAAGCTCTTTTGCAGAGCAGAGCATGCCGTGCGATTCCACTCCTCGGATGGTGGTTTGCTCAATGTGCATTTGCTTGCCATCGTCATCGACAAAATGGGCCCCTTTTTTCGCAAAAGCTACGCGCAGGCCTGCTCTGCAATTCGGCGCGCCGCATACAACTTGATGCTTGTGCGCTCCATCGAACACGGTGGCAACTTGCAGCTTGCTTGCTGCCGGGTGGGGGATGGTAGATTGCACTTCTGCGACAACTACGCCGCTCCATTGCGGTCTAGGTGAAGAGATGGAGTCTACCTCGATGCCTAGAAGTGAAATGGTTTCTTCGATTTTTTCTGCATTTAAATCGATGTCAATGAATGACTTAAGTGTTGAAAGAGGGAGCTTCATGCGTTTTGACCATAGGCTAATCGACGCTAGTTTAACGCGTTAGATATTCTTATGTCCAGAGCCAACTGGCCTTTGCAATTTTCGGTATGCTGAAAATGGCCGGTCGGTATATACCTAAAAGGTATGAAGGATCATTTGGTAAAGAAATTTCGGATTGTAACAATTTCGCTGGTATTTAGCGGCGCATTGAATATTGGGCTGGTAGCGGCATTTGCAGCATTTGCGGCACAGCGCGAACCGGCATTTGTTTTAGGCGTGCGTAAAGAGAGCTCGGATGAGTGTAAAATTTCCAATGTAGCAGCTTTAGAAGCGATGTCCAAACGCAGTTTTCGCGAGTTAGTGGCTTTATTGACCAATCACGAGTTAGTGGAAGCCGGGTATGCGAAACGCGATTTAGCTTTATCTGTTTTGGTGGCTCGCCATTATTTTCATTTAGAAAGGGCTCTTTCTACATCGCAGTTGCAAAAGCGCAGCATTCAGATAGAACCGGGGTATTCAATAGAGTTATATCCTGCATTGACCGATGAACAATTTGATGCGATTATTCGTTTTGCCTATCAAGAAAAATGGCCTTTGACCTCGCAGGGATTGTTTGCTTTGATGAAAAAGTCGGCTTCTGCACGCGATGAAACTCTCAATCTAGCATTTTTGCACACGCCGGAAATGTACGCGCTGCAGGCTTTATTTCCCAAAAGCGATCCCGCTTTGCTTTTGACTTTGGTTGTCGAGGGGAATTGGGAATTGCTAGATCGCTTTGCAAAAGAGCAGGCTCAAATGCTCGATCTGTCGGCTGAAAAACGGCGCTCTTTGCTCCTCGGTTATTTAGCCCACCGTTCTCCGACGGCTGCGGCTTTTTTAGTGCAGACCGATTCTGCATTTGTCTTGAAACGATTTGATGATCGTGGAATTTTAGATCTTTTAGCGCTAATTCAAGAAAAAAGTATAGAAGCAGAACAGTTTTGCCTATCGCTTTTGCAATCTCCTCGATCTGATGCAGTCTGGCGGACAGCGCTTGCAAAACTGTATTCATTTGCAGGAGAAACACTGCCAGAAGGAGCTGACCTGCATGCCGCTGCTGCTCGGTTCTCCACGGCGCCGCGCGCGCCTGCCGCTGAAGAGGTGAAGATCGCTGCTCAGCAAGAGGATAAATCTCCAGTGCGCTTTCACACTGTAGCAGAAGGAGAGAGCTTATGGAAAATCGCCCGGCAGTATAAAGTGAAAGTCGACGACATCGTCCAATTGAACGATATTGAGGGAAATCGCCTTTACCCCGGCATGACGATTCAGCTGCCTTGATCTTCTCGACAGTTTCTAAACCGGATCGTGTCCGCCTCGATGAAAGGGGTGGCACGACAATATTCTCTTTAAAGCTTTGGCCGATCCTTTGATAGCGCCATGTTTTGCGATAGAAAGCTTTGCATATTCAGAGCATGTGGGGTGAAAGCGGCAGCAGTGTCCCAAAAACGGCGAAATGGCTGCTTTGTAAAAATCGATTAAAAAAAATAAGATTTTGGAGGATGGGGGGATTTTCTTTTGTGAATCTTGGGGTGTGTTTTTCATGGTGTATATCATGGCATAATCAAAAGTTCTTGTGAACAAGTGTGTGGTATCATATACTCTGATCTTCTTTTTCTTGCGAAAGTGGCGGAATTGGCAGACGCACTACCTTGAGGTGGTAGCGGGTTCACTCTCGTGGGGGTTCGAGTCCCCCCTTTCGCAACCTTTTTGCACCGATAGCTCAATGGATAGAGCACTTGGCTTCGGACCAAGGGGTTAGGGGTTCGAGTCCCTTTCGGTGCGTTCTATAAACTCGAGCCCCAAACAGATGACAATATGCGCCGCGAGGCAACGCCAAATCGAAGAGGGCGTAGCTCTCGTTCTGAGCGAGGAGCTCTCTCGGGTTAATAATTCACTAAAAATTTAAATAAGTGTTCCACGCGTTCGTAGGTGTCTTTTTTTATTGGTTTTGCCGCTAGTTCTGAAAATGATTTCGCGTGTAAAAAAGGCAGTTCTTGAGCTGAAAGAAGCAGTGGCGAAGAGGGTGTATGCTGAAGGCAAAAGCTTTCTCCGCATAGAAAGTGAATGCTTGGCGATCCGCATCGAGTGCAGGTCGGTTCAAAATGCAGCAACCCCTCATATGAAAGAAGCTTTAATCGAAATGAGGCTAGCAATGCAAGAGGCTCCAGAAAAATGGGAAGTTTATTGAGGCAAGCGCAGGCCAAATCAAAAGGAATTTGAGCTGCTTTGCCAGGCAGTTGTGTTCTGAGTAAATCTTGAGCAATTTGTCCAGCAACTGCTAAATGAGAATAATTTGTTTTAAGCTGATCGAATGTTTGCAGCACGGTTCCGTCTTTCAGAGGGTGAATGTCTTTGTGATCCAAGCGGTAAACCCATTCTCCTACTAAAAATGGCGTGATAAGCGCATGAAGCCGGTTGTTTTTCGATGCAACATGCCTGGCGATCAAAGTGGTTAGACCATGGTTAGGCGTTAAAATTTTTAAAATGCGATGAGAATCCATAAAAGGCAGAGATTGTAGCAACAGTCCGATCGTTCGGTCATTCATATAGAATGAGTATATCCAGTATATACACATAAATTCTACTTGGGATATGATGCGTGAGACACAGCGGAGGAAGATATGGCACGACCCCAGGCATCGCCAGAAGACGGATATAATGTTTCCATTGTAGCAAAACATTTCGAAGCAACCGATGCAATTCGCAATTATGTATTTGACAAACTCAACAAAGTGGATCGGCTAGCCGATCGAGTCATCGATGTCCAAGTGACCTTAGATGCTCAAAAGTTAGACCAGTCTTGCGCGATTATGATGAATTTTGATCATTTTCACATCAAAGTGCATGGCAATACGGATAACATGTATTCGGCGATAGACAAATGTACCGATCGCTTGGTGCGCTTAGTGCGTAAATATAAATCCAAATTGCAGTCTCATCGCTTTAAAGATTTATCCACTGTGGACATCCATGTGAATGTGGTTCAGCCATTGCAAGATGATCTCAAGGTCATCAACGAAGATATTGAAGCGGAAAATGCGCGACAGACAGCCGAAGAGATGTCGTTGCACCAAATTGTTGCCAAAGAGATTGTTAAGCTTAAAACTCTCACGCAGGACGAAGCGGTTATGAAAATGGAAATTACCGGCGAACCGTTTTTAGTTTATCGCTCGGAAGAAGATAAAAGACTGCGGGTAATCTATCGCCGCAAGGACGATAATTACGCGATTCTCGTTGTTCAGTGACCAATCTTTACGACCCCATTCGATTGAAATATGTGCCTGATTTAC
>JAJXVT010000041.1 GCA_021781995.1 bacterium
TTTGAGATTCAATGCGTTCAATTCCATTTACAGTGCTAGAAAGAGAAAATTCACTAAATGAAGTGATCCGTTCTTCAAATTCTTTAGCGGTCATTCCTGCATATGACCAAACCACACTAACTACAGGAGTGTTTATTTCCGGAAATACATCCTTTGGAATACGTATGCTAAACCAGCCACCAAAGATGAGTATTACAATAGCTGCTACAATAAAAGTATATGGCCGAGCTAAAGCTAATTTAACAATCCACATATATTACCACCCCCCGCCCATAGCTTTAATTAAATGTAATGTGTAGATATACTGCTGACTAAGCAAATGCAACCATGATAGTTTTTGATCCAATTTTTCTTTTTCATCGACAGCGACATTCAAAAAATTATCTAACCCATATTGATATCTATCCATCGCAATTTTATAAGCAATCTCCTTTGCTGAAATCGCTCGATCAACAGATGTTAATTCATTCATCACCCATTTAATACTAGAGATCGAATCTTCCACCTCTTGAAATGCACCAAGCACTTTTTGTTGATATGTGAAAAGAGCTTCTTTATACACAGCTGTCTTTAAATCGATATTTGCGCTTCTCTCTCCAGCGTCAATCAAAACCTCCAGTAAATTTCCTCCGATAAACCATTGATTTTTCAATGTTTGAATGAAATTATTAGATAAAAAATTGATTCCTCCAACAATATCTGCCGAAGGAAAAAAGGAGGCGTAAGCCACATTAATTTCCGCATGCAAGGATGCCATCATTCGCTCTTGTTCAGCAAGATCGGGACGCCGCAACAATACATTAGCGGGTAAATCGACAGGAATCATAGGTGGATTTAAGGTCAAAGGAGTAGATGCCAATTTAAATTCTGACGGAGAAACTCCAATTAATACTGCAATCTGATTTTCAAATAAAGATCTTTTGCGAAAACAATCGAAATACAATGATTCAATCATTGAGTAGTCTGAACTACTTTGCGCTACGTTGCTAAAATTAATTAATTGTGTTTCATAACGCGAATCCTGTATGCCTAATATTTTTTTTTGCACCATTAAGACATCTTTATATATCTCAATTTTAGCATCTTGAATTCGCAACTGAAAATATGCATTAGCCAAATCGGTTGTAAGTAATAAAACGGCAGTCTGATATCGATATTGATCAGATTCCCATTTAAATTGGGCTGATTTATATTGATTTTTCCATTTCCCCCAAAAATCCAATTCATAGACTAAAGTTAAAGGCAAATTATATTCATCTATGTGATTTTTAATTAATGTAGGTTGAATTTGGGATGTAGATCCAAAACTATGAGTTCTCAATTCAGTATTACTAATCGATGGATCGATATTCAATTGGGGAAATAAACGAGAATATGCTACTTTTGCAAAACTTCTGCCCTGCTGAACCCGTTCTGCCATAGCTTGCAAGGAAGGGTTGCTGCAGATAGCTTGTTCGATAAATACAGAAAGTTGTTCATCGTGAAAAATTTGCCACCAATTTTTTGGGCATTGCTCATCTGCAAGATGCGGCAACTCATTTTTCCAACCTGTCGTTACAGGCGTTTCTGGGGCAACGTATTGAGGGCCTACACTGCATGAAAAGAATGCAAAAAAACCAAGAATATTAACACGATTCCACATAATTTCAATCTTTATCAAATAAAAAAGATATTGTCACCTAAAGTGACACCAAAGATTGAGACTACAATTCAGAGATCCAAAACTGCACGAGATTACGTTAGGGAGTCAAACAATAAACTAAAGCATTTGATTGACTACGGCTTTGCCTCGCGAAGTCAAGTGCTTTAGTTTATTGTTTGACCATCTCTTAAGAAAACTTTTTTGAATCGGCAATCAATGAAATGAACACAGCTTTAAACCAATCCAAAAGAAAAAAATACAGAATAACACTTGTCAATAAGGTTATTATTAATAAAATCGAAATAGGTGTCATCCATATTCCAGAAACTGCCATCCCACATACAATGATTACATCTATGATAGACAACCCTATCATCCATAAACTGGGACAAGAATACCAAAAACGATGGAGTTCTCGAATTAAATAAACAGTACATTGCCCTGTAAATACTAAGAGTAAAAACACCCAAGTTTGCAATTCATCCAAAGAAAAATGCAATACTTGTTTGCCAACATATACTGCACTGCATGAAAACCCTAAAATAAAAACGGTAAATACTCCGGAATGAAAAACCAATTTTTGAATATTCCATTTATCTGGTGTCGGAGAGATGCTTACTCGATCTGTTGAAATGGACATTGTTATAAAATCATTAGCAAATAACAACAACACAATCAAATGTTGAGAAATAATGAATTCATTGTAAAAAACCAACCCAAAACATAGTAAAATCGATATTTCTAATGTTTTAACTATTTTATTTTGGATATAAGTAAGCATGCGCTTATAAATTCTTCGGCTTGATTGGATGGCCTTGAGAATATCTTCCAAACCGGGACTTGTCAAAACAATGCTCGCCGCTGCTTTGACGACATCAGTGGCATTACTGACAGCTATTCCTACCTCCGCCTGCTTCAATGCCGGAGCATCATTCACGCCATCTCCGGTCATTCCTGTGATATTCCCTTTCTGTTGAAACTGTTTGATCAGGAGAAACTTATCCTCAGGATACACCTCGGAAATGATCTCTTGCGATGACAATCCAACCTTTTTTCCAATTTCTTCAGCTGTGATTTTTGCATCGCCTGTCATCATTTGAATGCCAACTCCCATATCGCGAATTTCTGCAATGAATGTTCTAGAGTCATCTCTTGGCAAGTCTTGTAAACTGATAAATCCTACTAATTCTTGTCCTGCTAACACAGTGATAACTCTTGCCCCACCTCGCGCCATTTCCTGAAACATAGGATCATCTCGATGAAAAGCGCCTTTTACAATGTGCAATTCGCTCCCTTGATACCGCACAATTGCTTCAGAGCACTTTCTCTTGGGATCGAATGGAATAAAGTGAAGTTTTTCACAACTGGAAAATCGAGAATGAGGGACTGATTTTACGATGGCCAAATCAATGGGATCTTGGGTCGCTATTTCTGAAGCAAACGATGCTAATACAAGAAGATCCTCTTCAGAAAAGGGAGAAACTGCTTTCAAACCGGAAATAGTAAGCTCATTTTTTGTAATCGTACCTGTCTTATCCACACATAATAAATCCATGGCAGCCGCTTCTTCAATTGCAGATAATTTGGTAATTAAAACGCCTTGCCTTGCTAATTCCATGGACCCAAGTGCGGTAGCTAAAGAATAAGTCGCTGGCAAGGCTACCGGCACAGAAGCCACTAACAATAACAAAGAAAATGGGATTAAATCAGACAACGATATTCCGATTGAATAAGAATAAAATGACACGAAGAATACAAGAATAAAATCAAAAATCAACAGATATTTTACAATAGAAAAAATAGTGGTTCCCAAATGGCTAGGTGTCTTGGTCGTCTGCACAATTTGTGCTGCTTTTCCATAAAAAGTTCTTTTCCCGGTCGCTATGACATTTGCATTGGCCTCACCGCGAGTAACAATAGACCCCGCATAGATGACCTCTTGTTTTTTAGGTTCTATCGGCAAAGATTCGCCTGTAATAACTGAGCAATCGACAAAAATGCTACCATCTATTAGCTGCAAATCTGCCGGTACAAAATCACCCATGCGAATTCGGACTAAATCACCTGGAACTAGATTTTGAGCTAAAATTATCTGCCAACTTCCATCTCTAAAAACACGAGCGCGGACTTCCAATCGTTTTTTGAGCAATTTCAGCGCTTTCGATGCCTTTGTTTCCTTTGCAAAACTCATGGTGACGTTAAAAATTAACAAAAATCCTATAACGCTACTTTCTGGATATTTTTGCAAAAACAATTGCAACAAAATAATACACTCCAAAAGAATATTAACCGGGGAAAATAATTTTGATATAAAACAAAGAACTAGATTCCTGTTTTCTTCTGGCAAAATATTGCTGCCGAATTTTTCCAACCTAATCTTGGCTTCAAAAGAACTAAGACCTTCCATTCTTTCGATATATATCAGGACAATTATTTTAGACAGTTCCTTATTTTTGAAATAAGGCCGCTATTTCAACGTGATTAGTTCCCGGAAAAAGAAGATAGCCGCGCGCTTGGGTCAATTTCCAACCTGATTTTCGTAACTGGTTTGCATCACGTTGAAAACTATGAAAATCGCAGCTGACATAAATCAATGTACCGTTCCATCGCTCTAATGCATTTAAAAGTGCAGCATCTACCCCTTTCCTAGGAGGATCCACAATAACGCAATTCGCTCGATTTAAAAAAGAAACGGCTTGGGCTGCTTCCTGACAATAAAATAAAACGTGCGAAGGAACTATCATAGATTGAAAAGATAGGTAGGCAAAGGGATTGTTTTCAATAAGCGCTACTGAACTGCATTTTGAAGCGGCTAATAACCCCATCGCACCCACCCCTGAATAAATTTCAGCTAAATGAGCTCCTTCAGGTACCCACGATTGTACTTGCCAGGCTAATTTTTGAAATAAAGACCAATGCGCTTGCGAAAAAGCCGCTGGATGAAATGGGATTTCGATCGATCCAAGCGGCTCAATAACAAATAAAGAGCCCCAGATGTGTTGCCATCGATCGCCAAAAATACGGTTTGTCACAAATGGTTGAAAATTAAACCATATGGAATGCCATTTAGCTTGCTTTTGAAGCTCATTTACCAAACGAATCATCTCGGGGGTTTCAGATACCGCATTCCAAACGAATGTTAGCCCGACAAGACCTGTTTTGATTTCTACAAAACACTGTATATATCGCAATGCCCCGTGTTTTTCATCATACGGCGAAATTTTCGCTTTTATTATAGCGTTACGAATATAAGCCACTGCTTGATTGATAGCTGGATGGTGCACTTTGCAATGAGGTATTGGCATTACACGATGAGTACCAAAATGAAATAACCCAATCTCAGGCTCTTGGATTGTACCTCGTACAGCGAGTTTAGCTTTTGTGCGCCATCCGCATATCTCAGCTGTTTCTAAATTTTTAGGAGGATTTTCACACACTGTGTCAAAAAACAACTGAACATCATTCCAGATAGGGGGCTCTTTTACGTGACTAGATAAAGAGCATCCGCTGCAGGGCCCAAAATGGGGACAATCAATTGTCGATAACTCGTTCATAACCTTGTTCACAACCTGTCGATATCTTTCAGCTTTGTTCAAAAGTCCCACCTCATCAACAGGCCGTGAACAAGTTATCGACAGAAATTTTTCTCTCGAGAACCTCCCTACTTTATCAACATTTCCACAGAAAATAAAGAAGAAGAGAAACTCTTATACAAATTCTATTTTCTTCCACTGGATGGGAAAGTGTCGTATACTACTTTCATGCACTCATTAGATATACATTCTTTTTTTGACTTACGCGAATTCATTCACAAGAATTTATTTAACGGACCTTTTCCCTGGTCTCCTTTGAGCGATTTGCAAGAATATTTTTCACATTACCGATCATATCGAATTGAAATTGAATTGCCAGCAGGTGTGTTTTTGAAAAATCCAGAACAAGTTGCAATTGGCCCGGGAACCGTCATAGAACCTGGAGTATTTATTCAAGGGCCTTGTATTATTGGGAAAAATTGTGCGATACGTCATGGTGCTTATTTGAGAGGTGGCGTTATTTTGGGCGACGGATGCACCATTGGTCATGATGGAGAAGTGAAACATTCAATTTTGCTCGATCATGCGGCGGCTACACATTTTGTTTATGTTGGAGATTCTATTATTGGATCGGGCGCAAATTTGAGCGCAGGTGTAAAATGCGCAAATGTTCGTTTAGATCGAAAGGCAGTCTCGGTTGTAGATGGCATGAAACGTTTAGGAACGGGATTAAAAAAATTTGGCGCTGTAGTCGGCGATCGCGTACAGGTGGGATGCAATTGCGTCTTAAATCCAGGAACGTTGATAGGTGCTAATTCCGTTTGTTACCCATTACTTAATATTGGAGGATACATCCCTCCAAAAAGCCGTGTAAAAGGGCTTTACAATGTTGTTATTGAGCCGAATATTGATCCGGCAACTATTTTAAAAGAAATGCAAACAAGGTCTTGATTTGGGACTGTTTAAAGAGTTAACGCTGCTTAAGCGTTATCAATCTCGTGTGGAGTCGGCTATTGAGCATGCTGTACAAAATATGGGACCTAAAACACAATTGCGCGATGCTTGCGAATATGCACTTTTAAGCGGCGGTAAACGCCTGAGGCCAGTTTTGGTGCTGATGATCGTTGACGCTCTCGATCAAGGACTGGACGCGATTGCCGCGGCTTTAAGCGTGGAATTTTTTCATACATCATCGCTCATTGCAGATGATTTGCCTTGTATGGATAATGATGATGAGCGCCGCGGCAGGTCATCCCTTCACAAAGTATTCGATGAGGGAATTGCCCTCCTGGCAAGTTATACATTGATTGCTTCGGGTTATGAGGGCATTTATAAAAATGGAAAGCTAATGAAGCAAAATGCTCAATACGGGCATTTAGCCGATGCTGCGACTTTAGCGTGTTTAGAAATAGCTACCCGTTGCGCAGGTATTTTCGGAGCAACTAATGGACAATTTTTAGATTTATTTCCTCCAGATAATAAATTGGAAACGATAGAAAGGATTATTTTTCAAAAAACTGTGACTTTATTTCAAATTTCATTTGTCTTTGGATGGCTATTTGGTGGCGGTAATGTTTCAGATTTGCCTTTAGTAGAAAAAACCGCCTACCATCTTGGAATGGCGTTTCAAATAGCGGATGACTTGCAAGATGCTGAACAAGATTTTGCTCGAAATTGTCCAGTTAATATCGCGGCGGTTATTGGTCAAGTTCAAGCAGTGAATCGATTTAATTTGGAAATGAGTTTATTTGAACAGGGATTGCGAAATTTAGGTTTGTGGAATAATGATTTTGAACAAATTGTGATGACTTTAAAAAATAAGGGAAAGGGAGGCATTTGAACCTCCCCCGAAAATTTTAGATAAGTGCTTCTTCTCGTTTTTTAGCAGGGTTTGCTCCCTCTGCAATTTTAGCGTGGATAGCTTTTTCAATTTCAGTGGCAAGGGCTTCATTTCGCTTGAGTTCGTCTCGTGCTGCTTCTCGGCCTTGGCCTAATCTGGTGTTTTGGTAACTCATCCAGGTTCCTTTTTTATCGATGACTCCTAATTCAACTCCGACATCTAACAAGGATCCAATATGAGAAATTCCCTCATTAAAAAGAATATCGAATTCTGCAGTTTGAAATGGCGGAGCGCATTTGTTTTTAACCACTTTGACTTTAACGCGAGATCCGATATCAGATCCATTATCTGATCCTTTAATTCCTGCAGTGCGGCGAATATCCATTCGGATTGAGGAATAGAATTTAAGAGCGCGGCCGCCTGTTGTAGTTTCTGGATTTCCAAACATCACTCCAATTTTTTCGCGAATTTGATTGATGAAGATTGCGCAGGTATTGCTTTTAGCGAGAGTAGCCGTTAGCTTTCTTAAAGCTTGTGACATCATTCTCGCCTGCAAGCCCATGAATTGATCTCCGATTTCTCCTTCAAGTTCAGATTTTGGTACAAGAGCTGCAACGGAATCCACTACGATCACATCAACTGCATTGGATCGAGCTAGCATTTCAGCGATATTGAGAGCTTCTTCTCCATTATCTGGCTGGGAAATCATTAAATCATCGATATTGACTCCAATTTTGGCCGCATATGCAGGATCTAATGCGTGTTCAGCATCGATATAGGCTGCGAGGCCTCCATTTTTTTGGGCACTTGCAACGATATGTGTAGCAAGTGTTGATTTACCAGAGGATTCGGGGCCGAAAATCTCGATGATTCTACCTCTTGGGACTCCGCCAATTCCCAAGGCGAGATCGAGAGACACGGCGCCTGTTTTGATCACGCTTAAACCGTGAGCTGCGGAGTGCTTGCCAAGAGCCATAATAGCTCCATCGCCGAATTGCTTTTGAATATGAGAAATAGCGAGTTCTAAGGCTTTTCTTTTGCCGCTATCTTGTGTGGGTTGATTCATGTAAGAGGCTCCATTGAGAGGTTCGTTAATGTACGCCGAAAATGCTTCTCGGGTCGGAAATTTGATCGTTTCGGAAAAATTTAAAGCCGACGCTTAAGTTATTTTCGTTATATATAGCATGAGAGTTCATGTTCTTCTCGTCAAGACCCCTTTTTTCTTGCTTGTCAGCTAATGAACTGATACAGAGGGAAATTTGGAGGCATTGGATGATACTGGCCGGAGATATTGGCGGCACGCATGCTCGTTTTGCAATTTTTCAAGAAACGGGCGAATTGCTGATTGAAAAAGAAGAGAAATACGCGAGCAAGAACTATAAATCTTTAGAGGAAATTATTCATTTGTTTCTGCAAAAGCACAATGTGAATGTACAAATTGCAGCTTTTGGTGTTGCTGGAGCGGTGCGCGAAGGCAGATGCCAGGCAACAAATTTGCCTTGGATTGTAGATGCAAAAAAATTGAAAGATGAACTGAAAATCCCTATCGTTCATGTAATCAATGATCTGGAGGCTAATGCTTATGGAATTCGTTGTGTTTCTGCAGATGAATTGAGTGTCATTCATCCAGGTCATAAACAAATGGGAAATCAAGCCTTGATTGCAGCTGGTACTGGGCTTGGCGAAGCAGGTGTATATTGGGATGGAAAACGGTATCATCCATTTGCCTGCGAAGGCGGCCATTGTGATTTTGCGCCTCGTACGCCCGAAGAATATGAATTGTATCTTTTTTTACAAAAAAGATTTCGACACGTTTCTTATGAAAGGGTGATTTCTGGACCTGGTATTTTATCGATTTATCAATTTTTAATAGAGACAGATCGATATAAGGCAAATTCTGAAGTTGTTGAATGGATGCAAAAAAAAGATCCGTCTGCGGTGATTACTGATTTTGGGTTGGAACTAAAGGATCCGGCCTGTACTGCTGCGATTGATTTATTTATTTCTGCTTATGGAGCTGAAGCAGGAAATCTCGCTTTAAAATTTTTGTCTTTGGGAGGCTTTTATATTGGAGGGGGCATCGCTCCTCATTTAGCTCAAAGAATTAAAGCTGGCGGATTTCATGCTTCTTTTATTGATAAGGGACGTTTTAGTGAATTGCTTTCCTCCATCCCTGTTTATCTAATTATGAACTCAAAGACAGCTCTTTTAGGGGCTGCTGCATTTGCGCGAGGTTTATGAATTCAGAGTCTGCTCGTTTATATGAAAAAGGAGATGATTCGGTTCCTGTGTGGGAAAAATGGGGGCCGTATGTAGCTGAAAGAGCTTGGGGAACTGTACGCGAAGATTATAGTGCGGATGGGGATGCTTGGAATTACTTTACACATGATATGGCGAGACAGAGAGCTTTTCGCCGAGGAGAAGATGGAATTGCGGGAATTTGCGATCGCTTTCAAGTTATGGCCTTTAGCCCTGCCTTTTGGAATGGCAGAGATCCCATTTTAAAGGAACGTTTATTTGGGTTGAACTCATTTGAGGGCAATCATGGCGAGGATGTAAAGGAGCTTTACTATTACCTAGACGCGACCCCTACGGCAAGTTATCTGAAGTATTTATATAAATACCCTCAACAAACTTATCCATATGATCAATTAGTTCAAGAAAATGGAAAAAGAGGAGCGCTGGATCGTGAATATGAGCTCATTGATACTGGAATTTTTGATGAGAACCGCTACTTTGATATTTTTATCGAGTATGCCAAAGCAGATCCTGAAGATATTTGTATTCGTATTGAAGCTATTAATCGAGGACCAGAAGCGGCATCTTTACATATATTGCCTCAATTGTGGTTTCGCAATCAGTGGGCTTGGGGACATAAGGCGTTAGCTGAACCGGTAATAGAGCTGAAAGAAGGGGGGAAAGATTTTATGTGTTTTGTTGCAAATGATGCAGCATTACATTCTCCGCATTACCTATTATTTGATTACCATCTAGGAAAAAGATATCTTTATGCGACTCCAGGGGGAGAGCCGTTATTCACCAACAATGAGACAAATGCAAAATCCTTGTGGAATGAACCAAATCGCTCTCCTTACGTAAAAGATGCTTTTCATCGTTATCTAATTACGAAAGAAAAAAAAGCGATAAATCCAGAGCAAAAGGGAACTAAATCGGGTATTCATTATCATTTTTCGTCTATTGAGCCAGGCAAGAGTGCTGTGATTCAATTACGTCTAGCTCCAAATGTATTGAAAGCGCCGTTGAAGTCAGTAGATGAGATAATAGCTCAGCGGAAAAAAGAAGCTGATGTTTTTTATGAAGAGATTCATCCTAAGAAGGCGACAGATGAAGAAAAAATGATTCAACGGCAAGCTCTGGCTGGAATGGTTTGGAATAAGCAGATTTATATTTTTGCAGTTGGAAATTGGCTGCAAGGAGACGATCCTACACATCCTCCTCCGGAATCTCGGAAAGCAATTAGAAATTCTCACTGGAGACATATTGTTTCGATGCGGATTATGTCGATGCCAGATAAGTGGGAATATCCTTGGTTTGCTGCGTGGGATTTAACGTTTCATACATTGTCATTTGCATTGATTGATCTAGAATTTGCAAAAAATCAGTTATGGCTTTTGTTGTTTGATCAGTTTCAGCACCCTAATGGAGCCATTCCTGCGTATGAATGGGAATTTAGCGATACTAATCCTCCGGTTCAGGCTTTTGCTGCGTTGAAGTTATTTGAGTATGAGAAGAAAAAATTTGGCCGTATGGATTATGATTTTCTAGAGCGATGTTTTCATAAATTGTTATTGAATTTTGCTTGGTGGATTAACAAAGTAGATAGTTTTGGAAATAATATATTCGAAGGTGGATTTCTAGGGTTAGATAATATTGGATTTGCTGATCGTTCACAAAAACCTCCTCCTGGATGTTCTATAGATCAGGCTGATGGTTCAGGATGGGTTTCTTTATTGTGTTTAAATATGATGCGTATTTCATTGATTTTATCGGAGCGGAATCCGAATTACGAAATGCTTGGAAATAAGTTCTTTCAACACTTTATATATATTGCAGCAGCGATGAGAAAAGGATATTGGCGGCATTATGATATGTTTAGTGCGGAAGATGGTTTTTTTTATAGTTACTTAAGACGCGATGATGGCTCATATGAGAAATTTCCCATACGATCTTTAGTGGGCATTATTCCATTTTTCGCCTGCGATATATGGGATGAAGAGGAGCTCAAAAAATATCCACGGTTTTATGAAGCTTACGAATGGATGATGCAGAAAAAATCAGATCTTACAGATAAATGTGTGCAAAAGGTTCCGCATTCCGATGGATCTCATTTTGTCATGGGTTTGTTACACATTGATGAAGCTCGAAAATTTTTACATCATATATGGAGTCCAGAGGAATTTCGTTCACGTTATGGATTGCGTTCTTTATCTAAATATCATGAAAAGCATCCTGCGCGTATGGGAGGCGTTTCTTTGGCGTATGAGCCCGGAGAGGCTTTAGAAAAGATTAAAGGTGGCAATTCAAACTGGAGAGGTCCTATATGGTTGCCTGTCAATTATCTATTAATTGACACTTTGCTTAACTTAAGCCGCGCATTTAAAGGAAGTATCAGATC
>JAJXVT010000042.1 GCA_021781995.1 bacterium
GCGCGAGCTGCCCATCCCATAATCTTTCCCTGCAAAAATAATGAGAGGCACACTATTTTGTTTATATTTTTGCGCAGCATCATAAATAGGCAAAATCGTACCATCGGGCATATAAGCAGTAAAACCACCCTCTTTACCATTGGCCATTTTATTGACAAGCCGCACGTTTGCAAATGTTCCGCGCATCATCACTTCATGATTTCCCCTTCGGCTGCCGTAAGAATTGAAATCTTCCTCTCGGACACCGTGGCTCAATAGGTATTTCCCAGCGGGAGTATCAGCTTTAAACGCGCCCGCCGGCGAAATGTGATCGGTGGTCACCGAATCGCCTAAAAGAGCTAATGGTCTCATTTGAGAAAATACAGGACGGATAAATTCTTCTAAAAACGGAGGTTTGCGAATATATGTACTAGCCTGATCCCATTCATATTTAATTCCTTTTTTCGCAGCGATCGTCTCCCATACCGGGTTGTCTTTTAAAATATGAGCATAGCGCTTTTTAAACATTTCCGGCCCAATGCCCTTCGCGATAGCCGCGTGGATTTCTTGTGAAGTAGGCCAAATATCTCTTAAAAAGACGGGCTTGCCATTGTGATCATGACCCAAAGGTTCTTTTTCCATATCGATGTCGATCTTACCCGCCAGTGCAAAAGCAATAACTAGTGGCGGAGACATCAAAAAATTGGCCTTTACCGCACTGTGGATTCGAGCCTCAAAATTGCGATTTCCACTCAACACGCTTGCCGTTACCAAATCGTGGTCTTTGATAGGACGCTCAATCCTCGGCTCTAGCGGCCCGCTGTTTCCAATACAACTAGTACAGCCATATGCTACTAATTGAAAACCCAGCGCATCCAAATATTGTTGCAAATCTGTATTTTGTAAATAATCAGTGACCACACGAGATCCTGGAGCCAAACTCGTTTTGACCATTGGATGGACTTTCAATCCCTTCTCAACGGCTTTTTTAGCTAAAAGACCAGCGCCAACCATGACAAATGGATTGCTCGTATTGGTACAGCTAGTGATCGCTGCGATAACGACAGAACCATGTCGCAACACGCCTTCTAAAGGTACCGGTTCGTTGTAGCCCGGCGGAGTCACCGCATGCGTAAATGGGCGATTGGTAACCATCTCTTGCTCGCTCCACATCGTCTTGCCATTGCCCGACGCAGTCGTCCCCCCTGAGTCCGAAGGTGCCTCATGTAAAAAAGATCCTTTGGAATGAATGTAGACTGTTTGCGAGAGCTTTGAACCTGGCTTGTCGTAACCGCCATTGGCCGTTGACGTCGAGAGCAATTCGCGGAATTTCGCACTTACATGCTTTAGACCAATCAAATCCTGAGGCCGTTTTGGCCCAGCTACTGACGGCTGCAATGTAGACAAATCCAATTCAATGACTTTGGTATAATCAATCTCGCCTTGCTTTGGAATACCAAACAACTTTTGCGCTTTTAAATATTTTTCAACCAGCAACACATGTTTTTCATCGCGGCCTGTCATGCGCAAATAAGCTAGCGTTTTTTCATCAGCTGGAAAAAAACCCATAGTCGCGCCATATTCTGGCGCCATATTGCTAATCGTTGCTCGATCGGCAACAGAAAGACTCTCCGTCCCCTCTCCAAAAAATTCAACAAATTTTCCTACGACCTTTGCTTTTCGCAACAATTCTGTAACACGAAGCGCCAAATCAGTTGCCGTAGAACCTTCTGGCATCTGTCCTTTGATCAGAACGCCGATTACTTCCGGCGTTTGTAAAGCCACGGGTTGTCCCAACATCGCAGCTTCTGCTTCGATCCCCCCGACACCCCATCCAACGATACCTAAGCCATTGATCATAGTCGTATGAGAATCCGTTCCCACTAACGTATCGAAATACAACAGCTTATTTTTTTCCGTCACAACCGTTGCTAAATGTTCCAAATTAACCTGATGGCAAATTCCGATGCCCGGCGGAACAACCCGAAACGTTTCAAAAGCCTCTTGACCCCATTTTAAAAATTCATATCGCTCTCGATTGCGTTCAAATTCGACCTTTAAATTAAAAGCAAATGCATCAGCGGTTCCATAGCGATCTACTTGCACAGAATGATCAATCACTAAATCCACCGAAACTAATGGTTCGATTTTTTTCGGATCTATTACAGCATCGCGCATTGCCGCGAGATCGACCAATAAAGGTACTCCGGTAAAATCTTGCAATAACACTCTTGCAACACAAAACGGAACATCGCAAGGATCAGGTTTATGGGCATTCCAAGAACAAAGTTTTTGAATATCTTCCTTTCGAACCTTTTTGCCATCGCAATTGCGCATCAAAGATTCCAACATAATGCGAATAGAAAAAGGCAAACGCGAAGTCGGGCCTAGCAAATCAGGCAAAGAGAAATATTCATACTCACCCAGCGCTTTTTTCATACTTTTATTCATACGACAACCCTATGATTATGCTCAAGAAGCAAATACAACGTACGAGACAGCGACGAAACCGTGTAGAATAGGTCGTAAGGAGTTGCCAAACAATCAACTAAAGATTTAGTAACTGAGCTCTGCTCAGCCTTCCAAAAAATATATAGACAAGACATTTTCCACTGGTATAAAGTCTGCACCTTAAAGGAGCTCGCCAGTGATGAGACACATTGCGCTTACCTCATTATTTTTGATTACCGCCGGTGTGCTGCAGGCTGAAGCAGCTATTCAAAAAAGCACAACTGGGAATTCAATATCGTATAGAGAAATATGCCGCGATGCAGCTCTCAATGATACTGTTTTTCAAAATTTTCGATCGATCAAAGCATACTTTGATGCAGTTGAATGCGGACAGGGAGGCGAATTTGCTCATTATATCATAACTCACGCAACCCCAAAAACCCTATCCCTAATCCCCGAATGTAGAACATTAGATCTCTATGGGAACCCAATCAGAAATGACATTCCAGGATTTGGTCTGTTTTCTAGCACTACTTTAAGATATGTATTGGTGGCGGATCATATCTCTAGATTGTTTGATCTGCCGAAGGATTATACCGCTGTAGAAATTGGCGCAGGCTTTGGAGGACAAGCGTGTATCTTATCTCAAATTCTTCCATTTTCCCAATACTATATTTACGATTTACCGGAAGTCGAAATGCTGATTGACAAGATGACATCAACTCTTTCAATCCATAACGTAACTTGTCTAGATGCCCATGAAGAATTACCTGTAGATAGTATTGATTTATTCATCAGCAATTACGCTCTCACAGAATGCGATCGCCAAACACAACTTGATTATTTTAACCGTGTAGCAATTAAAGCAAAACGTGGATACATTCTTTATAACGACACGAATCTTTTCGACCATTTAACACTTACTGATTTTATTGAACTCTTTCAAAAACACGAGATTATGCCCATCATTCATCCAGAACCAGTATTCAGTTACACAGGAAATGTTTTAATTACGTGGGATAGGACAAATCCATGACAACCAAGCTATTTCATGTTTTATGTACAATTCTTTTTGCATTTTCCTACGTGCATGCCGAAGAAAAACCGTATATCGTAGGTTCGATTCTAGGTGGTCTCGGCAATCAAATGTTTGAGGTAGCCACTACATGCGCTTTAGCATGGGATCATGGAGCAGAACCCTATTTCCCCGATTACATCCCCCATCTGCCCTATTCTCAAAGCACCATACACCACGTGCTTTTTAGATGCGCTCTTTATCCTCCACAAAATGATATCTCATGCGAATGGGCTACTCCAGTTTATGGATATGAACCCATTTCTTTTACAAATAGAATGAAGCTGTCTGGGTATTCGCAAAACGAGAAATATTTCGCGCATCATAGAAATCGATTAATCCAGCTTTTTGCTCCACAGCATGAGGATTTGCAATACATACACAACAAATATGGATGGATATTACACCACCCTCATAGTGTCGCCGTCCATATACGATATTACTTTGCTGAAAAGCCGGATGAACCCTCCTTTAGACAATATGATGAAGAATATTACGAAAAGGCGATGAATCTTTTTTCAAAAGACGCTCTTTTTGTTGTGATTAGCGACAACATCAATTTTGCAAAAAAGATCATTTCGACACAGGGCAGAAACACGGTCTTTATTGAAAACGAGCCTTACTATATCGATTTTTATCTCCAAACCTTATGCAAACACAACATTATTGCCAATTCGACATTTAGTTGGTGGGGAGCCTGGCTAAATCAAAATCCAGGGAAAATTGTCATCAGACCAACAAAATGGATGGGGAATTACCCTGACATTGGCGGTCCTGATTCGTGGATTAAAATTTCAGCAAGTAGTTATCAGGAGAAACTAAATGAAGGCATCTAATGCACAGCTATTTTACAAAAAAATAAATTTTATAAAGTGCTTAACCATTTTTTTAATCATTTTCGTATGCCATCTGGAAGCTAAATTAGAGGATCATTTTAAAAAGCCGACCAATAAGTCCAACCAACATCAAATGAAAAATATCGACTTTATTTATATGATCAACCTCGACCAACGCCCAGAAAAATTTGAGCGCAGCGCTCACGAGCTTGCGATTTGGGGAATAGAACCTTATCGATTCTCTGCTGTCAATGGCTGGGAGTTAAGCCTCGAGGCAATAACGGATGTGGGAGTTAAATATGAACCTTGGATGGCTCTAGGTAATAGGATGGCTACCTACTATGCACCCGAAAATTGGAAAGAAGCAAATCACGAATATCCTTATCAAAAAGGCCGCACTTATTTTTGTCACTGCATGTCAGTAGGTGCGATCGGCATTTGTTTAAGCCATCTCTCTATTCTTCAAGATGCTTATGATTCTGGATATGAAACCATTTGGGTCATGGAAGATGATATTGACATCGTGCGAAGCCCTCATCTTTTAAGCGACTTAATTCAAAAACTCGACAACCAAGTTGGGAAAAACAATTGGGACATTTTGTTTACAGACCAAGATACAAAAAACAACCATGGAGCGTATGTTCCCTGTCTTGGGTACGCATTACGGCTCAATTTTTCTCCTGCCGATAAAGGAAGATTTGCTAAAAGATATAATGTCGGTTCGGATTTTCGACGTATTGGAGCTCGTTATGGAGCTTATTCCATGATCGTGCGCAGATCTGGAATGAAAAAATTATTAGATTTTTTCAAGAAGTATCAACTCTTCCTTCCTTATGATATGGATTTTACAATGCCCAATAACATCAATCTTTTTTCTGTAATCGATGATGTGATTTCAACAACGCCAAATTCTCCTTCAGATAACGGAGGCCCCAACTACCTGACGCGATGATAAACACACACAATAAAAGTTTAGCTATTTTATCATTTATATTGTCTATATCGTCAGATTTACTTGCTTATGAATTAGCCATAGTTACCATGTTTCAAAATGAAGCAAACTATCTAAAAGAATGGGTTGAATATCATCATATGATCGGCGCAGACCATTTTTTTCTCTACAATGATCGCAGCGTTGATCATTGGGCTGAAGTATTAGACCCCTATATCAGATCTAACTTGGTGGAAGTAATTGAATGGTCAGCGCTTCCAAATACAGCAATATTTCCTGCCCACCAAACCGCAGCTTATCGAGATGCTCTTAGAAGGTCTCAAGGAAATACTAAATGGCTTGCATTTATTGATATCGATGAATTTATTTTACCAAAAAACAGCACCACCATTCTTGACTGCATAAATCAGTTTTTTCCCAAAGCCGATGGGGTATATATATGTTGGAGAAATTTTGGCACTAACCATGTATATATCAATCCAGGAGAGCCCATTCTCCTGCAGCTGACCGCTGCTTCCGATCCTCTTCATCCAAGAAATGCAGCAGGAAAAAGCATTGTTAAAGTGGATGAAGTGGTGATAGATCAGATATGGTCTCCACACCATCTTGTTTTAAAAGAAGGGGCCCAATATTACAATAGCTCAGGGCTTCCCCTGTATTTTAAAGAGGGCGATTTACAAGTCGACTCACAACACACAAGCGATCACATCCAAATTAACCATTATGCTATGAGAGATGAGAACTTTTATCAAAATGTCAGACTGCCCAAGGCTCTTCGTAAAGAATACAGCGAACTTCATTTACTTCAAGAACACTACAAAAGTTTTAATGATACACAAGACTATTTAATGATAGACTTTCTCCAAACGAATTATCCTACCATGTACCGCACCTTTTGGCATGGACAATAGAGCTCACAGATGGCACGAGTATAAGGAACTGTTTTTAGATTGCTCCTCACCCACTCTCTAAAATTTTACACCAATGCCCCCACCTGCATTTACTCCGCTCAGATTCAGTGATCTCGCAATCACATTAGGTCGATCCGAGGAAGAGTCTAAATGAATCCACGAATAAGCGGCAAACACATCGAGAAATAAGTATTGAGTGCAGAACATTTGCAACCCAGTTTCTACCACAAAACCCGGTCCATTGGCAGTTTTGTGTTTTTGCACATACGGTGAATTGGCATGTACTTGAGCAAAATAATATTTAAACCCCGCGCCAAAATAAGGACGCACACGCCCTTTTGGGAAAATCCATTTCAATCCCGCAGTGATTGGTTCGATATAGATATCTGTTTTTTGTTTCAGCCCGAGCGAGCGGCCACTGGTTTGAAAATAATCAACTGCCCACCAAATGTTCCAACCACGCCATCCAAAATGCACACCTTGATAACAAGGAATCGTTCCCGTGAGCTGATAGTTGACATGGCTGTCATAAATCCTCCGGAGCGTGGAAGATTCAAACCATTGGCAGCTGAATCGAGCCTCAATTGTGTAAGGCACCTTATCCACTACAACCGCTTCTTGCTCAGCGGTGAAGGCCACTGCGGCTATAAAACATGAACATAACAAGCAACGTATCATGATGATGAACTTATGAAAATTTCATTAATTTCGCAACTAAATTGATACCAAAAGCGATGCAGGATTGGAGTACGGCTTCGACGAAGCTTATCGTTTAGGTGATTGACGGAATTGTCAAAAAAAATATACACTCATCCCTTTTTAAAGAGCTTTCAATTCCAGTTTTCGTATGGGCTTTCGAACGGAACGGATACACACAAATAGAGCAACTGAAAAACCTATCTTAAGCAAAATGATGAGAATAAAGAGCAAAATATTCTTTCCTTTTTTATGCGTTCTTCAGTCTTGGAACGCCCTGCATGCGGCAGCAGATGTAGATAAACAAAAGGTATCGCGCTCGCGGTGCGCAACGCACACCTCTACTACGCAGGATAAAGCTTATACACCTTGGATCAGAGTAGAAGGAACTGTTCTATATTGGGTCCCTGAAGCGGCAGGTTTAGAGACGTATTTTGGCAAAGGCGCCAGCCAATATTATACATCCGGCGGCATTGAGACAACCATTTCTACAGAAACCGATACCGATCCCTCATTTCGATGGAATGCGGGGTACCGAATAGAACTTGGAGGACAATTTACACAGAATCATTGGGAAGTCGACGGTATATGGACAGCGTTTCAAAGTTATGGATCTAAGGATGTGAATCATAACAAATGGAAAGTAAGACTAAAGCAACTCGATCTAGCTACTCTGTATGATGCATCTTTTTCATCAGTACATTTACAACCATTGATCGGTCTGCGGGCTACATCGATTTTTCAAACACTTTTTTCAAAAATAACAACATCTGTCGATGTGATCGCCTCTGGAACAGCCACTGATACGAGAACATTTGATGATCGTCAGCAATTTTATGGATTCGGCCCTCTTTTTGGCTTGAATAGCTCTTATGTGTTTAAATACGGCATGAGTATTTATGGCAATATTGCTTTGAGCTTGTTATACGGTAATTATCATTTGCATTTTGATGATCATGAAGTCATCACAGCGCCTGCGACTCCTAGCCAAATTTCTAGTAAAATCCACAAAAGTATGCATGCCTTTGACTTGGATGTTGATTTGGCTTTGGGAATTCAATGGGCATATCTCATTCGAAATCGATGCAATATGACAATGAAACTCGGCCTTGAAAATCATCAATATTTGAATCAAAGCCGCTTGGGAAGCGTTCTAGGGAACCTCTCATTTTCCGGAGGAATTTACTCTCTGGGCCTTGCCTTTTAATGTTTATGAATATGCACTGAAGGTGATCTCTTGAAAAAACAATTTCTCTTTCTTTTTTCATGGATTCCGCTTTTGATTTTTGGTTTTGGCGGGCCAGTTACGAATAATCGTTTCAATGATTCTTTAATAGGCGTTGCAACGGAAACTTCACCTCCTTCTTCCGCGGCCTCTTATGGTCAGCTTTATTGTGCTTCAGCTCAAAGAATTTCTCTAGATGTTGCCAATTCCTGGGTGGCAATTCCATTTGATACATTCGGCCCATCTTATCATATGACTGGATCTATCGTATCTCCGGCAGCAATCACGATTCAGGAAGCTGGGGTGTATCAAATGAATGTGAGTCTTTATTTTTCCTCAGAAGACTCTCCTGAGGCTACTTTCACTCAAACCACTTATACTTTAGGAACGAGCATAAATGGCAATACTACGGCTGCCAATGCTGCTGTTTATGCGGGGGAAGTTGGTTATTTTTCACTCCACTACACCTTTCTTGTTACATTAGCAGCAAACGATAGCATCGCTTTTTATATGCAGCCATCTGCAACAGGTGGCGATATTATTTTTGATAACGTAGTCACAATTGTCAATGCAAGCGCCTCTCTCGTTCAAATTGCGCAATGAAATATTTTTTGTGCATTGGCTTTATTTTAAGCTCTTTTCTTCATGCAGAAGAATTGTTGATTAGAGCGAAAATCATTAAGAAAAATAGTGTATATTTTCATCTGTCTGATGAGTTTACTAAATTATATGTAAAGCAGCCGTTTCATCTTTGTTATCCGCACGTGGTCAATCTCGAGGATCTTCCTCCCTCTATTGTGGATATTCCTGTTATTTGCAATGTCATTGCCGTTATTTGGATTTCCGGAAAAGAATATACCATTGAAGAAATGGACGAAGATCTTTATTACTCGCTCATTAAAATCAAAGAGTTTTTTAAGCGTTTTTTTTACAACACTTCTTGGGAGGGCGAGTTGAGGCCGAAACGGCTTATTCAAAATCGGATACGGACAACCGTCCCGCGTTCGGCTTCGCTTTTTACAGGAGGGCTAGATTCTACAACTACGGTATTTCGCCATCTGCTAGAAAAGCCTATTCTTCTTTCATTCAACGATCCACATATCACTGCTGTAGAATTTGCAAAGATTCATCATCTAGATTTTCACACAATTTACATGAATTGCGATACATTTTTAAAATTGACATTTTTAGACAAGATTTCATGTGATATTACGAAATGGTTTTGGGATACGAGCATGGGGTTATCGTGGGTAGGAGCCGCAACACCTTTTCTTTATAGCATGGGGATTCATCACTTTTACATTCCCTCTGGCTTTACCTGGCGCTCTTTTCTATTTCCTGATGGTCAAACGCTTTCTCAGCCGGCGTCCCCCTTGATTGATGAAAATTTATCTCCTGCAAAATTACAAGTTGTTCATGATGAATTTACCATGACACGCACAGATAAACTCAAATTTATTTCTACATTTTGTACAGAAAACAGCTTGCCAAAACCACAATTGATTGTGTGCAACCGACATTCTAAATCAGATGTGGCTTATACACCTTGTCATACGTGTATGAAATGCATGTTGACGATGTTGGATATTTTGGCAATAGGAGAAAATTTATGTGATTATGGATTTTCTCTTTCAGAAATCGAATTTATTCCAAAAGTACAATCTTATATTGCGAATTTAAAAACGAGAAAAGGAGGCACGTATATTGCTTGCAGCGACACGCAAGCATACCTAAAGAAAAACATCGATGAAGCGTCCCAAACTTATCGATCATTTTACGATTGGTTTATTGCACAAGACCTCACTTCTATGTTAGAAACATCGTCCAATAGAGCACCTCGAAAAGAACCTTTTCAATGGAGCGACTATCAAGACATTTACCCCCAAGCGATTCATTTTTGTGATTAATCCTTAAAGAACTCTCTACAGAGGCAATTGACAGTTCTTTAAGGCCATCGATGCTGTTCCACTAGCGTTGTCAGTTGGAAGGACGCTGATATTTCGTCAAAACAGCCATTTTTTTCGCCTCCTGTATAATGAAACCCTACAAATAAAATCTGCATCTCTGCACAAATCTTTTCGACGCTTTGAAGTTGTTGACGCATATCATCTATAAAAATGATTTTCGAAGGCAGTACGTTTAACTTAATTAAAAATTCTTTGAGGGCATCGCCCTTGTATGGTTGATTGGTTTGAATCAGTCCATTCTTATAAGTAAATAACCGATGTTGATAAGGAAAATCGGCAAGACCATCTTGAAACATCAAATTGAATCGCTGCAATCTTTGGACTCGAATCTGTTCCAGTGACAGATCTAAAATTACTTGAGTTAATGCAGCTGTTTTGATGTTCAGCTCATGCGCTATTTTTAGTAAGCTCGGCCAATCTTCTGCTAAAATCCAGATATGATCGGTTGCTTCAATGATACGAGCTAAGAAGAGCTTGTCTTGCGATGTCATGTGAGGATAATAAGTTTTGAACCAGCGATCTTTCCATTTTGCGAAGCGAGGATATAACACAGGATCTTTGGGGGTTAATAAAGTGTTGCCTACATCAAATAAGCAAAGAGTATTGTGATCGCATCGCAAGAGCTCCTCATACAAAGGAGTAAGATTAGGGCACTCCCGTATGTCTGCAAAGAGCGGAGTGATCAAGCAAACTATGGCGATGAAATATTTGATGATCTGTGTTTTGATTGAAAAAACAGAATATTGCTCCATAAAAAAGCAAGAAATCTGTGTACAAAAAATTATTTTTTTTGTCAACATTACCCGACATTCCTCAAAGCGTTTCTTACATTCATAGAGGTGTTTTTTATAAAAAGCGAAACGATGAAAAAATCGGAGTCTGAAATGCGAGTTTTGTTTATTTTATTGTGCATTTTCCTAAGTAATTTCTGTTTTTGCAATCAACAGTTTCACGAATTTGAAGGAGTTTCAGAAATTTACAATATTCGCAATTTAAGAGTCCTAGCGAAGTTTCTCCCGCAAAATCCTGTAATTGTTGAAGCTGGTGCATATCAAGGTCGCGACACTCTTAAAATAGCGCAAAGATTCCCTGAAGGAACAATCTATGCCTTTGAGCCTTTAAACACAGCTTTTCCAAAATTGCGTGAAGCAGTCACCCCATTTACAAATGTCGTTTGTTTGAATCAAGCTCTAAATAACATTTCAGGCGTGAATAATTTCTACATCTGCCATGGGACCTACTGCCAATCTCCCGTTTTGGAATTTCACAGTTCGCTGCTACCCCCTACTCAGGAAATGGAAGTGCACCTTCTTGGCCCCATCGAAAAGGTATCTTGTGTTTCTCTTGTAGATTTTTGTGAAAAAGAAAAAATCCAAAAGATCGACCTACTGTGGCTATCAGCCGAAGGCAATGAAAAACAAATTC